>CBDTVG010000311.1:0-3198 GCA_965363745.1 uncultured Candidatus Electrothrix sp.
CCAGCTCCTCTTAGGCAAAAAGGTACGAGTGAAAGTTATGCATACTGACCATTATGGCCGCACTGTCGCTTTGGTCAGCGTCGGGCGCAAAATGCTCAACCGGGAGTTGGTGCGGGCCGGTTATGCCTGGGTCTACCCCGCCTATTGCAAAGAACAACCGCTCTGCGCTGAATTAAATACACTGCAAGAGCAGGCAAAAAAGAAAAAGGTCGGTCTCTGGCGGGGAAGAAAGCCCTTGCCGCCTTGGGAGTGGAGAAAAAAAACGAGGTGAAGAGATGAAGCGAATAATCCAGACAGTTTTACTGCTCTGCCTGCTCCCGTTTTCCACAGCCCACGCCTGGCAGGGCCGTGTGGTTAAGGTGCTGGACGGCGACAGCATTCGGGTCAAGAAAGGCTCTAAAATTATTGAGGTTAGGCTGTACGGTATTGACTGCCCAGAGTGGAATCAGGCGTACGGTAAAAAGGCGAAGCAGTTCAGCAGGGCCAAAGTCTATCAAAAGCGGGTGGACATTGATCCTGTGGATATAGACAGGTATGGCAGAACTGTGGCGATTGTCAGCAGATCGGGCAAACTGCTCAACCGGCAACTAGTTCAGGCCGGGCTTGCTTGGCAATACAAAAAATACTGCAAGAAAAAACCGCTTTGTTCCAAACTTGCGCAACTGGAAAAAGAGGCAAAGCGGCGGAAGCGGGGCCTCTGGCGGAGCAAAAAACCAGTAGCTCCCTGGACATGGAGGAAAGCGCATAAAAAAGGTAGGAAGAGCAGGAAGGAAAAATGAGCGAAGCGCCCTCGTTACGCCAACGCCATTCCAAATACCAACAAGAGGCCTCCTAAAATCAACAGGATAACATCGAGTTTAGTGTAACGAAAGATAACCAATCCGCTCAGAGAAAGAAAAATGATCAGCAAAGCGATAAAATCAGTCAACAGCACCCAGGAAAAGTTTGTTTTAGAGGATTTATGCAGGCGGTTCAGCCAATGCCAGAGCGGTCGTTCCTTCTTGTCGATCCGGGTCATCACACCTTTCATTGAATCAATGACATAGGTTGTGCGGCCATGTGAACCGTAAAGGAATTCGACAACTCCGCCTTTTTTAAGACGCACAACAGTCGGGTCATCATCTCTGTTGAGCCGCTGTTTATAGGTGTCAATAAATTCCTGCAGAATATCCTGTCGCTGAACTTCAATTTTGGAAACAGTTTTATGTTTTGTTTGAAAATAATCAAATGATCGCCGGTGATTGAGCAATACACCGGTTAAACAGTAGAACAGGACAAAACCGATTAACAACAGCCCCGCCCAACGGTGGAGTTTTCGCCACTGCGCAGTCTTCATGTTTTCTTACCCGCCGACCTGCTCAACTTTTTTTAATGACCAATCGTTTGCCGGGATGCAACAGGTTGTTGTTCAGACTGTTCCAGCGCTTGATCTCCCTGGTGGAAACCTGAAGTTTTTGGGCGATAGACCAAAGTGAATCCCCGTTGCGTACCTTGTAATAACTAACGGCGATTTTGTTTTTAGTTCGGTTGTTTTCAGCGTTTGGTTTCATTTTTTTACTGTCGGCAAGAATAATTGTTCCCGGCAGTTCGGTTTCCACAATTTTATCAATCGCAATGGTTGGCGACGACACTGATTCGGTATCAGCTTCCTTCTCCAAATAGACCGTCAACTTTTGGCCAGCCTGCACGTTATGGACATTCTGAATATCATTCCATCGTTTCATCAGGGCGATTGGAACATCATATTTTTCAACGACTTCGGACAAAGTTTCTCCTTTGCGAAGTTTATGCATGATCGTACGCTTGTTCTTTACATTCTGGGCTATCAGGAGGTTGGTGGTAATACGTTTTTGACTGCCCGCAGGAACCTTGACCGTGTATCCTCCCTCTCTCGGAGGAAGTTGATTTTTAAGCAACTCATTGTTGAGCTTTCGAATGTCCTCTACAGAGCAGGAACCGCCAGCAGCGATTGTCCCGATATCAGCGGGACACGGAACATTGATCAGATCGTACTGCGCGGGTTTTTTATATTGAAGATTTTTAAAGCCGTATTTTGCAGGATCAGCGGCTAAGATAATAGCGGCGATCAATTTAGGAACATAATTCTTGGTTTCACGCGACAGATAATCATGCTCCGCTAATTCCCAAAAATTTTTGGCATTGTATTTTCTCAGGCCTCGCTCAATTGTCCCCTCACCAGCATTATATGCGGCTGTGGCTAGCTGCCAATCGCCGAATCGTTTGTACAAAGCTTTAAGATAGGACACCGCCGCCTTGGTCGCCTTTTCAGGATCTCGGCGTTCGTCCACCCATTCGTTAATACGCAATCCGTAATGCTTCCCGGTACTCGGAATAAACTGCCATAAACCGGCGGCATGGGATTGGGAGTAGGCTGAAGGTCTGAATCCGGATTCTATCATGGCGAGACATATCAATGATTGAGGCAACTCGGCTTTTTTGAGCTCTTTACTGATAAATGGAAGATATATTGCTGAACGCTCCAGCCAGTGTTGAAACATCTTTCGTTTTTTATTTTGAAATTGCTTCAGATAAAATTCCACCTGATCATTAATAACCACAGGAAAATCATAAACAATATCATCGAATTTTTCCGTCTTCGCCGCTGTCTCCACTGTTTTCTCAACGCTATCGGAAACAGCGATACTCGGAGTCTCATTATGGGAAGAAGTTCCCAATGATATTGAATAACGAACACGGGAAATCGTTCTCCTTCTCCTACGGCTTCTTTTTCGTTTTTTCTTTTCTTGACCATCAATATGCAAATCGCCCGCTTGTCTTAGAGCGGCAAGCTCTTCTTTTAATTCCTTTGCGAATTCAGCATGCGTGAAAAGCGAAATGGCGGTTTCCGCCTTCTGACGTTTGGAGTTGGAATATCTGGATGTCGAACGCTTCGAACGTTTCGATTGCTTCAAACGTTCGATAGCAATTGCTGAACGATCAGATTTATCAACAACCAGATCGGGCCTGTTGCCCTTATATTTTTTTCTGACGGGAGCGGCGGCGACTTTGGCCTTCCAGCTGTCCTTAGAGCTGACACCGACGCTGGCTAATTTTTTTATTTTCGACTTTTCAGCGTGGGTGGAAACCGAAGCTGCGGTTTCCGCTGTCCGACGTTTTGATCTGGAATATCTGGATGTCGAATATTTTGATCGCTTGATAGCAGGTGCTGAACGATCA
>CBDTVG010000312.1:0-3196 GCA_965363745.1 uncultured Candidatus Electrothrix sp.
ATCCGTCAGCGATTGAGCAGCTCAAGGAAACGGGAATTCTGCTCAACTACAACGGCTACGGCGCAACTGTGGAGGATCTGTTTTTTCATCCTGTTGAGCTTTTTCGTCAGGTTCAGTCCTATGTTGATCCACTGGAATTTCATGCTGATTCTTCAGCTTTGCATGTTTTAAAGAAGGGGTATCAGGACGATATGGAGATGGCCATGTCCTATGCTCCTGTGCATCAGGATGCGGTCGGGCGTATCTATCAGCTCGCCCCCGAGCCTTGGTCCCGTCGGGTGGCCGGGGTTTACTCGAATACTCTGGCCCGCCAGCGGCCTGATCTCGCCCATGCGCTGTTAACCGAGAACAGTGATGGTTCTTTGCGTATCAGTGTTCGAGCTCCCTTGCGCAACCGAAACGGGGCTGATCTTCTTTGTCGGCAATTTTCCACCGGCGGCGGGCGGGCGGCTGCGGCCGGAATCAACGCCTTGCCCACTGGACAGCTTGACGACTTCATCACTGCCTTTAGCAGTCAGTTCAGTCAGTCTATTCTCGCTTAAATCAATTTTTCCCTCTCCTTTTATGTATCCAGTCAGCCAAAGGTTTTCCCTTGTTTTTTCCAATTATCTTTCAAGATATGTTGTAATTGTAATTACCGCTATCCTGCTCTCTCCGTCGATAGCTCCGACAACCGTTTTCGCAAAATCGAAACCGAAGCCGGTGATCCTTGTTGAGGACGGCCAGCCGATCGACCTACGGCAAGAAAAGTACAAAGAACTATTCAGGGAACTTGAGCGGGAACACCAGTTCCGCCCTGATGAACTGGAGCGGCTTTTCAAAGGCCAGACGATTTCTAAACGTGTGCTTGAACTTATGGACAAGCAGAGAAAACCTAGGCCCTATTATACCTACTCCACCCTTTTTTTGACCCCGAAAACAGTTCTCACAGGCAGGATAAAACTCAGGCTGTACAGGGAATTGCTTGACAGGATAGAGAAAGAGTTTGGGGTGAATCGGGAAATCATTGTGGCTATCTGGGCCATAGAAACCCGTTACGGCGGCAATCAAGGCTATTTTAATATCATGCAGACCTTAAACACCTTGTTTGATGCCTATCCCAAACGGTCGGCGTTTTTTCGCAAGGAGTTGATCCAGTTTTTGCTGGTCTGTCGGGAAAGCGGTGTTGATCCGCAGACGGCCAAAGGGTCTTATGCGGGAGCCTTTGGTCAGGCGCAGTTTATGCCCTCCTCGTATCGGAAATACGCTGTCAGTTTTGACGGCGATGATTACTGTGATATCTGGCATTCGGTACCTGATGCCTTGGCTTCCATTGCGAATTATATCAGAGGGCACGGCTGGATGTTGGATGCGCCTGTCTATGCCGAACTGGGTCATGAGCTGAAGGACAGGCGGCTGGCCGAAGCTGTGACAACAGGCAGGAAGGGCCGGGTTCCTTGGGAACTCGTCCGGCAAGTCCAGAATGGACTTATTCCTCCTTCACCAAGGGGGCAACCCCTTTCGGTGATCGCTTTGGAACTTAATCCGAAAAAGTCCACCCATGCGTTCCGCTATGTTGCGGGCTACCCGAATTTTCACACCATAACAGAGTATAACCACTCCAACTTTTATGGTATGACGACAAGTGAACTGGCGGATGCCTTCGCAACAGATTTATAAATTTTGTATGTCCTGTTCCTCTGCGGCAACAGGGCGCATGTTCCTTTCACCCCTACTAAAAAACAACCCCTCATGAAATGGTTTAAAAAAAAGGAGAAGTCCTCGGAAGAGGACACTGTTCAGGAGTCTGTCACCCGTGGCCTGCTTGTCTTTGCCCATCCGACAACAGTCATTGCGGTTGAAGAAATTCTTCGTGATGAAGGATATGAAATAAGGGTCGTCAGCCCTCCGCCAGCCTACAGGACAGGCTGCGATCTCAGCGTGGAGTTCCTCCTGTCAGCGGAAGCCGCCATCACCGAATTGCTGAGTTCCGTGAACATGACTCCACTTGACGTGGTGCCCATCACTTCAAAAGGCATGGAACCGTTGCAGTTTGTCCGAAAAAAATGGTATGGAAAATACCTGATGGTTCGGGCGGCGAATATGAAAATAACCGTGGATACGGAAACAAAAATTATTGTCAATATTTCCGGGGGAGGCTGTCCAGACGTACCGTTTCTCGCCACGGAACTTATAGGCAAACCGCTCAATGAAGCACCTGATCCTGGAGAGATTGGTTTTTCTCTATGCGCTTACTCACTTAATACCGCCCGGGAAGAGCTTGTTCGGGAAATAGGAGCATAATATGTTACTGTTAGCCGGAGCTGTTCCTGTTGAGCACCTGCCTCTGTTGATCGGTCCTATTTCTCTTACAGAAAAGGGCGTGAAGATTGACGGTCACGAACTTTTGATTAATCGGGGCAATGAGGCCATGATGACGGCGGCGAGTCTCATCTGCCGTGAATACGGTGTTGAACCGCCTATAGGTATGGTTGCCGGTGATATCGGCAAGCGCAAAGGAAGCGAAGCAATTTATAAGCATTTAACAGAGCATCTCCCGGAAATGGGGGCCAAGGTGCTCACCCTCCATTATGTGATGCCGGATCTGAAGCTGAATAAAAAAGTGCTGGCAACCGTTGACACCATGACCGATAAACCGATGATGATCGCCGACGCTGGCAGTATGTACGTAGCTAAGGCGGGTGGTGACTCCCATTATTATGATGTCTTCACCCCAGATCTTGGAGAAGCGGCCTTTCTGGCCGATGACAAGGCGGATCATCCCAGCTTTACCAGAGGCTTTATCTTTAATATGGAAGAAGATGTGCCGGAATTGATCCGCAGGGCCTATGCCGGGAACAATGCCACTAAAACTATGTTTGTCAAAGGTGCGGTGGATTATATCTGTCAGGACGGTAAGATCGTTGATACAATCAGGGAACCGATCATTGAGACCATGGAACCCATCGGCGGTACAGGTGATCTCATCACCGGCATGATCAGCGGCCTGATGTATGCTGATGTCAATCCGCTTGACGCATGCCGGATTGCGGGCAGGGTGAACAGGGCCGCCGGAGAACTCGCACAGCCCACGCCTGCGACCCAGGTGCAGGAGATTTTGCGCTATTTGCCGCAGGCCTTGGAAAAGGTGCGCAAGGATCTGAATTTATAAGGTCGATATTCGTTGTAAGGCGGGTGGGCTTGGCTGGACTGTAGG
>CBDTVG010000313.1:0-3188 GCA_965363745.1 uncultured Candidatus Electrothrix sp.
GTGCCCGCTCTGAAACCGTGCCGGACAGATTAAACAATAAAGGAGATACGCAATGATCAGGCGCCCGCGAAAAATACCGAAGCATTTAAAACCTCCTACATCGAGAACCTTAACATCGGAGAATTTAAACAGGGAAAAACGGGAAGATTTTTCAAAGAAAAATTATACGAAATTTTTTATCGAACTCAACAGAGATATAGGTGCGTTGCACCATTCATTTTGCGGAGAACACTACGATTACATGGTGCCGTATTACGAAACAGGAAATCCGAAATATTTCAAACTGAAGTACACGGGAAAAATTATAGGTAAAATATTATCTACCTCCTTTCTTGCGGGTGTGATTCTAATTCTCCCGTATATCCTGCACGAAGAACTCGATTTCAGCCTGCTGATACCCTGTGCTATTTTCTTAGTCATCGTCACTTATTTCAAGTTCAACGTCTTGGTCGGACTGCTTTGGAAAGCAAAAAAAAAGAAAAAAGTGAGTCAGGGTGATGAAAAGGATGACAAAAAGGATGGTACGGAAAGAAAGGGTGTTGACTGGAGGGTGTTACGCCTTGATGAAGTGGATATGCTGGCGGAAAAGATAGAGCTGGATCTGAATGATATTTATGATTATTGCGTAAAAAATCAAGAGGCTTGGCTGTCTTTCAAAACAAAGATTCTTGAAATACAACAAAAGATGCTTTTATATTGCGCAAAATCAATGCGAAGGATTAAAAGTTTCGAGCTTGTATATTATCGTATGCTCATTTTGTTCGTTCCCGTGTACAAATCCGTTCTTGTCGTTGCGGCCTCTCTGCTTTACCTGTATATGTTTCTTTTTATTCTTATTGCCGACACACATTCTGTTCCTCTGCACAGCATGAGAACTGTTGCGGAGGCTTTGTTGATCGCCATCCTTATCAGCACGATAATATGTGCCTTTCAGTTAATTCTGACACCGTATTTCGTCGAAAATTTCAAAAAACAACTTTCCCGTTTCGCCGCATTCGCCGACAAGGCGAAGGGAAAGATAGACGAATTCAATGCGATGTGAAAAGGCTTATATTCCACAGCATGATTGTATGTTCTGTTCGCTCTGCTTCTTCCGTTCCCTGTTATAAAGAAAACAAAGAAAATTGTCTTTTTTTATACCTGTATTTGCTTTTCCCCTGTATCAATGATAAGATGTTTTGCGATATTATTTGCTCATATAATTTAATGCGTATAATTTTAGATAATAGATAAAGGAGTTATCATATGTTCGATCAGGATATCCCCCCGGCATATACCTTTGATGATGTCCTGCTCGTTCCGTCAGCTTCGGAAGTGCTACCTTCAGAGGTTTCTCTCTCCACCAGACTCACTGATACAATATACTTGAACGCCCCTCTGGTTTCAGCGGCTATGGATTCGGTGACGGAACATCGCACAGCCATCGCCATGGCCAGAGCTGGCGGTATCGGTATAGTGCATAAAAATATGTCGATCTCCGAACAGGCCAGAGAAGTGGAGCGGGTCAAAAAGTCGGAATCCGGGATGATTGTTGATCCGATCACCGTAACCGAGCAGCAGAGTGTCGGGGAAGTGGAGGCCATTATGGAGATGTACAAGATCTCTGGTCTGCCTGTCCTCCGGGAGGGTAAATTGGTGGGCATTGTCACCAATCGTGATCTCCGTTTTGTTTCCAATAATGAGTTGCGGGTATGCGACGTTATGACCAGTAAAAATCTGGTGACGGTGCATGAGGGCCTGAGTCTTGAACACTGCAAGTCCCTGTTGCATGAGCATCGGATTGAAAAATTGTTGGTGGTGGATGACCGGGAAAATCTTAAAGGCTTGATCACGATCAAGGATATTGAAAAAATTAAAAAATATCCTCTGGCCGCGAAAGACGGTAAGGGGCGGTTGCTGGTCGGTGCCGCTATCGGCGTGGGCTCAGATATGCCAGACAGAACCGAGGCCTTGGTGGCCGCCGGTGCGGATGTCCTTGTTTTGGATTCGGCGCATGGTCATTCCGTTGGTGTGTTGCAGGGTGTTCGTGAGATAAGAGCAGGCTGGCCCAATCTTTCGGTGATCGCTGGCAATGTCGCCACCGCGGAAGGAACTGCGGCCTTGATTGAGGCCGGGGCCAATGCGGTTAAAGTCGGGGTTGGACCAGGTTCCATCTGCACCACCCGTATTGTCGCCGGTGTGGGTGTACCCCAGTTAACCGCCTTACAGAACGCCACAAGCGTTGCCCGTGAAAAAGGTATTCCTATTATTGCGGACGGCGGCATAAAATTTTCCGGCGATATCTGCAAAGCCATTGGTATAGGTGCTGACTGCGTGATGATCGGTTCTCTGTTCGCCGGTACGGACGAAACACCCGGTGAAACTTTTCTCTACCAGGGCCGCAAGTACAAGGGATATAGGGGCATGGGGTCGCTTGGTGCTATGAAACAAGGCTCTAGTGATCGTTATTTCCAAAAAAAGGAAAGTGAACCCTCAAAGTTAGTTCCTGAAGGCATTGAGGGAAGGGTTCCCTACCGAGGCCCCATCTCCGAGATGATTTACCAGCTGTTGGGAGGATTGCGCTCCGGCATGGGATACAGCGGTGCCGCAAATATAGGAGAACTGCATAGACGAGCAAAATTTGTTCGTATTTCTCCGGCCGGTTTACGTGAGTCCCATGTACATGATGTTATCATCACCCGTGAGGCACCGAACTACCGAACCGAGAGCCTTTAGCCGGTTTTTCCCGTCAAAAAAAACGATTGCGGAAATCGCTCCTGTCCTGCCTCGTAGTCTATGCGGGGTGTACGGAGGCGGTATCTATTTGTCTGCACTCTGATATATTAATGTTAAAATCATCACCACATCACCATACTCTCCCCCTAAAAAAGAGGAGGGCTGTAACTTTATTACTTTATTACATCAGGCAACACCTTGAAATTTTCTATCAACCTTGTCAATTAAGAAAAAAACGCATCCATGCACAAAGATAATATTCTTATCCTCGATTTCGGCTCCCAGACCACTCAGCTTATTGCCCGGCGTATTCGTGAGCAAAAGGTTTATTCGGAGATTCATCCCTACACCCTTTCCCTTGAACAAATAAAGGCTATGCGGCCTTCCGGCATTATTCTTTCCGGAGGTCCAGCCTCTGTTTATGATGATGACGCTCCGATTTCAGCCCCTGAAATTTTTGAACTCGGTGTGCC
>CBDTVG010000314.1:0-3185 GCA_965363745.1 uncultured Candidatus Electrothrix sp.
TTTAACTGCTCCGGTGCATTTATTTCAAATGAGATTAATAATATCCAGATAAAGAGTATCAAAAAGCCTGCGGCTTTTGAACTGTACTACAGTATTTATCACCCGATTAAGTTGTTAACCAGCAGGCAATGCCTGTTTCATCAAGTCACGGGATGTGAAAAAGATTCAATTGATGACCACTGCATGCAGCACTGTGAAAAATTTTCCTCCATTAAAAATTTAAAAAATGCTACGCTCCATATTAAAAAAATAAAAGGAAATTATCATAGCATCTATAATGAGGTTGATTTTTTAAATACAGATATTGTTACAGATGTGCCGAATCTTTTTTCCAGCTTCTTCGTTGATTTAAGAAATATTACAACCGATACCAACAGAGCAGTCGATACATCAACCTTGATTCAGCTTTTTGCAAATCATCTTAACGGAAATCTCGATGCAGCAAAGAACCTCAGACAAAGCATTTACCCCACAACAGACATTCAATACAGAAAAGGAATCTAACCAAAAATTACGTTTAACCATACGCTGACATACGGACTTCTATCGCTCTCCCTTATCGCACTCTATGTTCTCAACTTTACCTCACGATAACGCCCTTGCCATCGGTTAGTAATTGAGTTATGTTTCATAGTTACATAGAATGTTTACAGGGAGACTTGACAATTAAGCAAGATGGGCTGCCGAGAGGGAAATTTATACCTTGCCCCCTACTATACGCCAACAGATTGGGATTGGAAATGATTTTTTCTGACAGAACTTCTGATTTCTTAAAAATTATAAATTATCTTGAAAAAAAATTTGATATCATAATTGATTCGTTTTTAGGACTTGAGAATGTCATTGATGAATTTGGATGGTGTCTCGAAGGTGTTAATATTAATATTTTAAAAATCCGTTTTGCACTTATCTATTTCGATCAAAATGCTCGTACATTTTTAGAATCATCAAAAGTTGATTTAAAACTAATCATCAATGATATTGAGCCTGTTTACCATCCATTGATGGAAGCTGTTAATCAAAAAAATTATGAACAAGCGGAGTTTTTGTTAGAGATGGAAGCTGATCCAAATCAAGGAACCGAACCTTGGTTTCCTTTGATGCAAGCGGATTCACATGGAGATTCAAGAATGATTGGCCTTTTAGAAAATTATGGGGCTAATTTGGAGCGGAATATCAGGGTATACGAATGTTGGACAAATGATGTTCATGGAAGAACAAGAGAAAATAGAAAAAAAGATATACAGGACGCAAGTAAAAACAGGTAAACAACTGAGTGCGTAGGTCTGATTGAGTGAAGCGAAATCAGACGATCTGAATACGATCTGAACAATGCGTTGTCCGCTTTCGCGGCACTCAAGCAGACCTGCTACCGATACCGATAGGTAGTGTTCCCGTAAAGAATAAAATACAAGAGCCATGCTGAATAAAATAAAAATCCTGCTTGAGATGATCAAGTTCAAGTACACAGTCTTCGCCCTGCCTTTTGCCCTGATGGGAACCTTTCTTGCGGCACGGGGAATCCCGCCCCTCATGGTATTTTTCTGGGTAATTATTGCCATGATCGGTGCCCGGACAGCGGCCATGACCTTTAATCGTATTGTCGATCATCGTTTTGACGCAGCCAACCCCCGGACCAGCAAACGAGCCATCCCGGCAGGCGAGGTTTCCACAGCCGAGTCCTGGTTCATGGTTGTCGCCTCCTCAGTCCTCTTTTTTGGAGCCTGCTGGATGCTCAACACTTTGGCCCTGATCATTGCGCCTTTTGCCTTGAGCCTCACCTTTTTTTATTCCCTGACCAAGCGGTTTACCTGGCTCTGTCATCTGGTTTTGGGCGTGGCCTTAGCCTTTTCTCCGCTGGGCGGCTGGGTGGCGGCAGCAGCCACATTCTCCGATTATCCTTGGGTGCTGTCTTTCGGCGTGCTGTTTTGGGTGACTGGATTTGATATTATTTATGCCTCTCAGGATGCGGAATTCGACCGCAAGGCCGGTCTCTATTCCATCCCCGCCTCATTAGGCCGCAGGAACGCCTTTCGTCTGGCGGTGACCTTTCATGTTCTGGCCTTTATTCTGTTCACCCTGACTGGTTATTTGCAAGGGTTGAATATTGTCTACTATATCGGCATTGTCATCACCGGTGCCGCCCTGTTTTATCAACACCTTATTGTCAATACAAAAGATCTTTCCAAGATTCAGGTCTCTTTTTTCTCTATGAACGGCTTTATCGCCCTGACCCTGTTTGTGACCACTTGTATTTCCTTGATCATGACCGGGTGATATATTTCCCCTCCCCTGTTATCCTCCCTCCCTTCTTGACATCCCGCCAATAATTACTACCTTTTCTCTCAAGAAAGCGGAACATTGCCCCCTGTTTTGCAGGGGTATAAAATATACAGGAGGAGATATGCAGCTCGACAAATTCACCGTAAAATCGCAGGAAGTGATACAGGCCGCCCACAGCCTAGCCGAGCAGTTTGGCAACCCGGAAATGCAGCCGGAGCATTTGCTCAAGGCCCTGCTGGAGCAGCCCGAAGGCGTGATTGTGCCAGTGATTCAGAAAATCGGCGTGACCCCGGCTGTTGTGCTCAACGAGACCAATCAGCTTATTGAAAAGTTGCCCAAGGTTTCCGGTTCCGGTGCCGGGCTGTCCTATATGTCCAAAGCCTTCATAAAGGTGATTGATCAGGCGGCCAAGGAAGCCTCGGCCATGCAGGATGAGTACGTCAGTCAGGAGCACCTTTTCCTCGGCATCCTGAAAAGCGATACCTTGGCTCCTGTCGCCCAGATGCTCCAGCGCATGGGCATCAACGGAGTTACCTTTCTCCAAGCCCTAACGGGAATCCGAGGCAACCAACGGGTCACCGATCCCTACCCGGAGGACAAGTACCAGGCTCTGGAGAAATACGCCCGCAACCTCACTGACGTGGCCCGAAACGGCAAGCTGGACCCGGTCATTGGCCGGGATGAAGAGGTGCGCCGGATCATCCAGGTACTCAGTCGCCGCACCAAGAATAATCCGGTGCTCATTGGCGAGCCGGGCGTGGGCAAGACCGCCATTGTTGAGGGGTTGGCCCAGCGCATTGTCAACGGCGACATCCCGGCCACCTTGGAGGGTAAGCAGGTCATCTCTTTGGATCTGGGCCAGCTCATTGCCGGAGCCAAGTACCGGGGCGAGTTTGAAGATC
>CBDTVG010000315.1:0-3176 GCA_965363745.1 uncultured Candidatus Electrothrix sp.
TTAATCACACCCCATCGCATTCGCCAGCACCTCTTTTCAGCCGTTTTAAGGTCTTCCGTTATAATTCTCAGGATTTAATAGCCAAATCAGGTCGTTTTCCGGTGGGATTTTTTCTATTTTTCGTGTAAAGAGTAACGGTCTTGTGCGGGAAAGGTACTGGAGAACGATGAACTGTTTCCCATCGCAGGTATCAGTCGGGCGGCAGAAATGTGCCTCCCTGCTGATTATACAGCTCATTTTTCATAAATATTTTTTATATACAACCCAGGGAGTAACTTATGATAATTGCGGTTATGAAGGAAAATCATTCGGGGGAAAAACGGGTTCCCCTGATTCCGCCGACAGTGGATAAGCTGGTCAAGCTTGGTGCGGAGGTGGTCGTTGAGTCCGGTATCGGTTTGACCTGTCTGCTTGAGGATGCTGATTATCAGAAGGTCGGGGCGAGTATAGGCGCTTCGCGTGAAGACATGCTCGGTTCCGCTGATATTGTTCTGCGCCTGCGCAAACCGCCCGCAAACGAGATCAGCCTGATGAAAAAGGGCTGTATCCACGTCAGCTACCTTGATCCATTTAATGAAGTTGAACTTGTCGACAAACTCAAGGATGCCGGAATTTCCGCAATCAGCTTGGAGATGATTCCCCGCACCACCATTGCTCAAAAAATGGATGTGCTCTCTTCTCAGGCCAACCTTGGTGGGTATGCGGCTGTAACGCTCGCTGCGGAACATCTTGATAAAATCTTTCCCATGATGACCACCCCGGCCGGTACGATTAAGCCTGCCAGGGTATTTATTATAGGGGTGGGGGTCGCCGGACTCCAGGCCATCGCCACCGCCAAGCGGCTGGGAGCAATCGTTGATGCGTTTGATACCCGCCCGGTGGTCGAAGAGCAGGTTAAATCACTTGGTGCGAAATTCGTCAAGGTCGATCTGGGAGAAACCGGCCAGACCAAGGACGGCTACGCCAAGGCCCTGACCCCGGAACAGATGGCCATGCAGAAAGAAGGAATGGCCAAGGCCTGCGCTAAGGCGGATGTGGTCATAACGACAGCCCAGCTGTTCGGGCGTCCGGCTCCGCGTATTATTGATCAGTCTATTTTGTCCCAGATGCGGCCCGGCTCTATTGTCATTGATATGGCGGTGGAAACAGGCGGTAATGTCGAAGGATCTGAGGTGGATACAATGGTGGAGATTGAGGGGGTTAAAATCCTCGGTATCGCAAATCTGCCCGGACGGGTGGCGAGCACGGCCAGCCAGATGTATTCGGCCAACCTCGGCAATTTTGTCGATCATTTTTGGGATAAAGAGTCCAAGGTGTTCACCCTGAATCAGGAAGACGAGATCATGCAGGGTGCTTTGATCACCCATGATGGCGAAATCGTCAGCGAGATGTACAAAAACATCATGAATAAGTGAGGATGATGATGGAACCGGTATATTTAACTTTTGTTTTTGTGTTGGCAATTTTTTTGGGTTTTGAGCTTATTTCCAAAGTGCCCTCCACCCTGCACACCCCACTCATGTCCGGGTCAAATGCAATTTCAGGGATTACCCTGATTGGTGCTATAGCTTCCCTGCAAACCGACAACTTCGCTTTTTCTTCTATTCTCAGTACCTTGGCTGTGGTCTTCGCCACCATCAACGTGGTGGGCGGTTACATGGTCACCAACCGGATGTTGGAAATGTTCAGGAAGAAAGAGCAGAAAACGGATGGAGGTGCCAAGTGAATCCTTTAGTAAATTTTGCCTATATTATCTCGGCGGCTCTGTTCATTTTCGGTTTGAAAATGCTCAGCTCTCCGGCAACAGCACGGCGCGGCAACCTGCTTTCTTCGCTGGGTATGTTTATCGCCATTATCGTCACCCTCATGAACGCCGGGCTGGATTATAAGTGGATACTTCTAGGCATGGTTATCGGTAGTGGCATTGGTGTGTTTGCGGCAATAAAGGTGAAAATGACCTCCATGCCGGAGATGGTGGCTCTGTTTAACGGTTTTGGCGGTATTTCTAGTCTGCTGCTAGCCTGGGCTGAATACCACCAGCATAGGGAAATGTCAATTTTTATCGCCATTGTGGCCTTTTTGTCCGCCTTTGTCGGTGGTGTCACCTTTACCGGTTCCATGGTCGCCTTTGGTAAACTTACCGGTAAGATCACCCAAAAAGCGGTGGTTTTTAAAGGGCAGCACATCATGAATGCGGCAATCCTGGTGACTGCCGTCATTGCGGCTGGGGTGTTCTGCATGACTCCTGCCAGCGGCTTGGGCTACGGGTTGTTCCTTCTGATTCTTCTGGTGGCGCTCGGCTTTGGTGTGACCTCCACCATCCCCATCGGCGGTGCGGACATGCCGGTGGTTATTTCTCTGTTGAACAGTTATTCTGGTCTAGCGGCCTGCGCTGCTGGTTTTGTTATTTCCAATAATATTTTGATTGTCGCAGGTGCCTTGGTCGGTGCTTCCGGGATCATCCTGACCAATATCATGTGTAAGGCCATGAATCGTTCCTTGGCCAATGTTCTGTTTTCCGGCTTCGGCACAACCACGGCTTCCGCTCAAAGCGATGGCGACGGACCTCAAGGCGAAGTTCGTCCGGCTTCAGCAGAAGATGTGTATTATATCCTCGAAGCGGCTGATTCCGTCGCTTTTGTCCCTGGTTACGGACTGGCAGTCGCTCAGGCGCAACATGTGGTGCGGGAGCTTGGTGATCTGCTGGAGGCGAACGACACAGAGGTCTCCTACGCCATTCATCCGGTCGCTGGACGTATGCCCGGACACATGAACGTACTTCTGGCTGAGGCCAATGTGCCATACGATCAGCTAGTGGAGATGGACGACATCAATCCCCGCATGGACAGCGTGGATGTCTGCGTGGTCATCGGTGCTAATGATGTGGTCAATCCGGCGGCTCTTGATGAAGAATCCAGCCCGATCTACGGTATGCCTATCATTGAGACCCATCGGGCCAAGACGGTTATCGTCCTGAAACGCTCCATGAATCCCGGTTTCGCGGGGATACAAAACGCCCTGTTTTACGCTGAAAATGCTCGAATGTACTTTGGCGACGCTAAGACATCAATTCAGGCTCTGGTCGCTGAATTCAAGAATGACTGATGGTTTGCGAAAGATATTAGGCATGCTTCATATGCACCCAAAAGTAGTTGACACTTTCCGCAAGAACTGTG
>CBDTVG010000316.1:0-3157 GCA_965363745.1 uncultured Candidatus Electrothrix sp.
GGCCAGTTCTCCGCCGGTGAGGATGTAATCACCAATGGAAAGCTCTTCATCCACGTACAGGCTACGAAAGCGTTCATCCACGCCTTCATAGCGACCGCAGACTAAGATTATTTTTTCAAAGCCAGCCAGCCGTTCCGCAGTCCGCTGATTATACAATTTCCCCTTGGGAGAAAGCAGAATCACCCTGCCCTCCCCATCCGCCTGAACATCACGCAGACAGGCGGCAAGGGGCTCCGGCTTCATCACCATGCCTTCACCGCCGCCAAAAGGACGATCATCGGTCATGGCATGTTTATCCGTAGCCCAATCACGTATATTATGCAGATTGACCTTGATCTGCCCTTCCTGCAAGGCCCTTTTAAGGATCCCTTCCCGCAGGGGCGAGGCAAATAAATCCGGGAATATGGTCAGGATATCAAAACGCATTAAGCTGCTCAGATATTAATTTCAAGCAATCCCGGAGGCAGTGAAACTTGCACCTCTTCCTCAGTAACAGCAAGCAAAAAATCAGGTATCAGCGGTATCAAATATTCCCGCTCTCCGTCTTTGACTTGAGCGAGATCCTGACCGTTGTTGGACAAAAAACCGGTTATTCTGCCGATCACCTGCCCCGCATCCGTCTTCATGATCCTGCCTTCCAGATCCCGCAGGTAGAATTCATCCTGCTCAGGCACGGGCAGATCTTCCTCACACACATAAACCTGTGACTGAATCAGCCGCTCCGCATCATTACGATCAGTACAGTTTTCAAGCCGCACCAGAACGCTATTCTTCTGCACTCTGGCCTGCTCAACTCTGTGCATGACCGGGACGGCATCAGGCTCCGTAACAAGCAATATCTGAGCATACCGGAGGAAATTTTCAGGTTCCCCCGAATACGGGTAGATCTTGATCTCTCCCCGAATGGAATGGGCCTTTGTCACCCGGCCCACCAAGACAAGGTTTTTCACACCGACTTCGGTCATAACTTCGGTCATAGGGCTATAGCTATTCGAGAATTTCAAGCCTGGAGCGTTTCTCCTCTTTCGCCGCCATAGCCGCGAGAACCGCGCGCATGGCCCGGGCGGTACGCCCCTGTTTGCCGATGACCTTACCGAGATCCTCTTTGGCGACACGTAACTCGACAGTGACCGTTCCCTCGTCCTCATGTTGCTCCGTCTGAACAACATCAGGTGCGTCAACCAGTCTGGTCGCAATAAAAGAGATAAGCTCCTTCATCTGCCGGCCCTCATCTATGCCGCCTCAATCACAGGAGCTTTGTACTTTTCAATCAGGTTTTTAACTATTCCGGTAGGTTGAGCACCCTTCCCCATCCATTCTTTGATTTTATCGGGGTTCAGCTTGATATCCGCAGGATCCTGCATAGGATCATAGGTTCCTACGATATCTAAAAACTTACCGTCACGAGATGATTTGGAATCTGCAACTACTATGCGATAAAACGGCTGTTTTTTGCGTCCCTTTCTGGTCAAGCGAATTCGTACTGCCATTGTTCTTATATCTCCTGTGGATTCTTAAAATTCCGGATTTCAGATCCCGGATTCAACATTATTTTTTCAAACCGCATTCGTCATACAATTTTTACGTATTTCTTGTACTTCCATGCTGAAAAAAATTCAGCGCAACCCTTAGCGTCGCAACCCTTTGGGCATCTTGCGTCGCTTGCCCCCTTTGGTCACTAATGATTTTCCCTGCATTTTTTTCATCATTTTCAACATCATAGTGTAGCTTTTCAGCACCCGGTTCACCTCTTGAAGAGATGTTCCAGAACCTTTGGCGATACGCTGCCGGCGGCTGGCATTGATTATTTTGTAATTCTTCCGTTCCTTTTTCGTCATAGAAAAAATGATCGCTTCGGTCTTGAACAACTCTTTCTCGTCTGGAGGAGGAGCATTTTGCAACTGCTTTAACTTGTTAATGCCCGGAACCATGCCCATGAGCTGTTCCATACTGCCCATTTTCTTGATATTCTGAATCTGATCAAGAAAATCTTCCAAGGTGAAAATATTTTTCTGAATTTTCCTGGCAAGCTTTATCGCCTCTTTTTCATCAACGACCTGCTCCGCTTTCTCAATCAGAGATAGCACGTCGCCCATACCTAAAATTCGAGAAGCGGTACGGTCGGGATGAAAGACTTCCAGAGCGTCAAGAGCCTCACCCACGCCGACAAACTTAATCGGCTTACCTGTAATTTTTTTGACGGACAAGGCTGCGCCGCCGCGAGCGTCACCTTCCATTTTGGTCAAGACGACACCGGTGATCTCAAGGTCGGTGTTGAATTTATCCGCCACGGTGACAGCATCCTGACCCGTCATGGCATCAGCTACAAACAGAACCTCAGTAAGTCGCACCGCACTGGAAATTTCCCGCAACTCACCCATTAGCTGCTCGTCAACATGAAGCCGCCCGGCGGTATCAATAATAACGGTGTCAAGTCCCTCTTTTTTCGCCTGAGCCACAGCCTGCCGGGCGATATCCACCGGACTTTGTTCCGTTGTCGAGGCAAAGACGGGCACGCCGACCTGCTCACCGAGCACATGAAGCTGTTCAATGGCCGCCGGACGGTATACATCCGCAGGCACCAAGAAAGGTGTACGCCCTTTCGCTTTCAGCTGCCGGGCAATTTTCGCCGAGGTCGTTGTTTTACCGGAACCCTGCAAACCGGCCATCATAATCACAACCGGCTGTTCCCCGTCGAGACGCAATGATTCCGCCTCACTACCGAGTAAGGCCACCATCTCATCATGAACAATTTTGATGACCTGTTGCCCCGGAGCCAGACTGGAGAGCACCTCTTTACCGACGGCCTTTTCGGTAACCGCAGCGATAAAATCTTTAACGACCTGAAAGTTGACATCAGCTTCGAGCAGAGCCGTGCGCACTTCACGCATCGCCTCGTCAATATTTTCTTCCGTCAGCCTGCCGTGCCCACGCAGTTTTTTGAATACGCCTTCAAGACGATCTGTTAAATTATCAAACATAATTCACTTAATAAAAGAATAATACTCCTAATGGTGCCGAAGATACCGCCAACGTCCGTCAACTTGCAAAATAAAATTGACAAAGGAAAAGAAAGTTATTTACCCCATGCCCGCCATTATGTCAAGCAGGAAGCAAAGACAACCGGAATTCAATAAAGTTACAGTTGTGGATTTAA
>CBDTVG010000317.1:0-3153 GCA_965363745.1 uncultured Candidatus Electrothrix sp.
AGAAGACAAGCGGTGTAAATCCTATGGTCCTCCGCTTAAGGTCGTGCCATTGGTCGATAAGACAGTTTCGTGTAGCCACTGGAAACGAAAAAACCGGCAATGTGGTATTTGTGTGCCTTGCATAGTTCGAAGAGCATCATTACATTCTGGCGGCCTACAGGAAAACGTAGACTACCAGTTCAACGATATCTCTGATGTCCAAAGCAATGAAGAACGAAGAGATGATTTGCTTGCAATATCAATCGCCGTAACACAGCGCAAGAAGCGTAAGCTTGGGCCTTGGATATTGGACAGTGGCCCTCTGCCTCCAGATCAATATCAAGATTTTCAAAAAGTTTTTTCACGCGGACTTGAAGAAATAGAACGTTTTTTGAAAGCGGAGAAAATTCTATGAATATTGACATGCACTGCCACCTTGATCTCTACCCAGACCCGTTTAAGCTGCGCAGTGCAGAGAGATGGATATTCACCTGTTGTCTGTAACGACTACTCCAAAAGCATGGGAGGGGACAATAAAATTGGCAGCCGGTTGCGACAAAATAAGAACAGCCTTAGGGTTACATCCTCAGTTAGCTCACCAAAGAAGCCATGAACTCGAACTGTTCGACACTCTACTTCCTGAAGCTAAGTATGTGGGAGAGATTGGATTGGACGGAAGCAAAGGCTTCAAGGAGCATTGGGATATCCAGTTAAAGGTGTTTCGCCATATCTTAAAAAGTGTATCCAAGGCAGGTGGTCGTATCATGACAATTCATAGTCGCTTAAGTGCAAGTGCCGTACTGGATGAGCTAACAGAAATGCTAGGAACACCTATTCTTCATTGGTTTACAGGCACGAAGAGGGAGCTAAGACGAGCTGTTGAGATGGGATGCTGGTTTTCCGTTGGACCTGCCATGTTAAGTACAAAAAAAGGGTTTGAACTCATATCGAATATTCCTAAAGAGCGGGTGTTGACGGAAAGCGATGGTCCTTTTGCAAAATATAAAGGTAAGCCTTTGATGCCTTGGGATAGTGTGCTGTCTTTCAAGAAGCTTGCAACTATCTGGGAACTTTCTGAATTTGAAGCGAAACAACAAATGATTAATAATATAAACATGCTGGCGCCTTTGCAGTATACGGAGACTGAACATGCCAAGAAAACTCATCAGCTTCGATTGGGCCATGAAAAAGCTCCTGCGAAGCAAAGCCAATTTCGAAATTTTGGAAGGATTCCTCAGTGAATCAGAGCAACAAGTCGCCCATATCGCTAACAGACTTGACCACCTTGACCTCCTGGCCGTCCGACACTGTACGATGCCCCTCAATAATGACCTTTTCTCCAGCCTCAAGCCCCTTGCTGATCAGCACCTGCCAGCCCTCTAAAAAACCGGGAACCACAGCTCGTTTTTCCGCCTTGCCATCCTTTTCAATATAGACAAAATGCTTGTTGTTCCGGGAGATGACCGCATACAAAGGAACTGCGATAGCCTGTTCATCAACCGATTTGACCACATCAGCCCGGACAAACATGCCCGGCAGGATGCGTCTGTCCTTATTATCCAGAGCCAGTTCAAGTCGGTAGGCATGGGCCAGGGATTCCGGGGACGGGGCGAGGAAATGGATGGGGGCCATAACAGTTTCATTGCCCAGAGCTTGGAAGGTGACCGCCACTTCCTTGAGTTTTCTGACCGCCGTGATGTCCGATTCAGGAATGGCGATCACGGCCTTGACCCGGTCAATATCCATAATCTCGGCAATGGATTCCGGCATGTTTTGGTTCAGGAGCAGACCGACTTTCGCATCCATATTGCTGATGATTCCCTTCATAGGTGCGGTAATGAGACAGCGGGAGAGCCTAAGTTTTGCATCCTCTAAAGCCGCCTTGGCTGTGCGCAGTTGGGCCTGCTGCTGGTCGGAATTAGCCTGAGTGGAAATGCCCTTGCTGCGCAGGGTCTTGTTGCGGGCATAATTGGCCTTAGGGCGTAAGCGGCTTTGGCCGAGTCAAGGGCGATCTGGTAATCCTTGGTTTCAATCCGAGCGATGCGCTGGCTTTTTTTGACATAATCGCCTTCCCGTACATAAATTTCGTCAATACTGCCACCGACCTTGGCCATCAGCTCCAGTTTAGTCCAAGGTTCCACCAAGCCAGGCAGGTTGATTTTGTCCCGCAACACTGTCGGCCTGAGTTCCAAGGTAACCACATTAATCGCCGGGGTCTCGCCCGATGTGGCGGTCTGGAGTTCCACTTCCTGAATCGTTTTTTTGGCCACAATGTTCCACCATAAAAACATAGAGACTCCGAGCAGGAGCAGGATGAACAAGAGGCCGGGCAGGTTTTTCAGGATAAACCAGACAGTTTTGTCATGTAACGTTTTGGGGTTAGGCGATTTCATGGCTGTTTCCTTTGTGTAGATGGTGTTTCAGACTGTTCTCTTGGCTGTAGGCCGCTCAACGCTTGCTCAAGCATCAGCTTCAAGGATGCTCTGACATCTTCCTCAGTATGCAGGCGACCGGAATACCAGGCTGAAAGGGCCATCAAATAAAGACCGTAAAAATGACCGCTGGTTATTGTCAGTTCAAGATCCCAACGCAACTGCCCCTTTTCCTGCGCTTCTTTGAATATTCTGATAAAAAGGCTGATAAACTGATTTTCAATTTCCCTTGATTTTTCTATGGTTATCTCTCTCGGAAACGTCATTTCCCGCAGCAGAGTCCGACCGAATTCTTTATTTTTCGTCACATAACGGAATTCGCTCATAAACAATAAAAGCATCGTCTCCGATAGGGGTGCGTCCGGGTCAAGTTTTTTTTGATCTCCTCATGCATAAAGGCCAATTCCTCTTCGCAGAAAGCCAGCAGGATTTCGTTTTTCGACGTGAAATAGGAGTAAATGGTTCCCTTGCCCACTCCGGCGACCTTGGCTAAGGCTGAAATGCTGGTATGGTCGTAGCCCTGTTCTCCAAACAGCGTTATCGCCGCTTCCATAATGGCGGCCTTGGTTGCTTTCTTTTTTTCTTCCCGTAATCCGGCCATATTGTCTTCCTGTAGATTAAAATTGACTCCGGTCGAAATTCTAAGGAAAGTTTGAGCGAACGTCAAGGAAGAAAGGTGACAGCAGTCCAATGGCACGACCTTAAGCGGAGGACCATAGAATTTACACCGCTTGTCTTCTTG
>CBDTVG010000318.1:0-3150 GCA_965363745.1 uncultured Candidatus Electrothrix sp.
CATGCAGAAGACCTTTTACGGGCTGCTGGCTAATGTGACAAAGTAGAATTAAATAACTATCAAGATCATTCAATTTTTCTGTCGCTATTTCTGGTGTCTTTAAACGCATAGTTCGAAATTTCGGCATTCTGAAAATACGATTGTTCCGTCCGACACGATCAGACCAGTAAATAACAGGTCCTTTTGACGTCAATTTTACTATCAAGGCAATACCTATCATAGGTGCGGTCAATATAAAAATGGCGACTATTGCCAACAAAAAATCGAAAAAACGCTTTACTTTTTTTTGTAGCGACATAATATTTCATGAGAAAAATATTTTAGTGTTCCTTTTTATCTTTCATTATTCCGAGTTCTTAAAAAGATGATTGAACACAGCTTCGAGTTTAGCTGCCTGTTTATCCCTCGCAAATACATTTTTCGCTAAACAGCGTGAATTCTCAGCGAAGCATCGGCAAAGACTTTCATTGTCCGCCAATCGAACAAGTGCGTCTGCCAAACTCAGAGGATCAGTTGGTTCTGTCTGTATACCGCATTTGTTCTCCTCAACTGTACTTCCAAGCCAACCCGGCACATTGACGACAACCGGTTTCCCCGCCGACAGTGCGTCAAAGAATTTGTTCGGCGACCAAGAAACTTCTTTGTTCGCCTGATAAATTGTCATGCATACATCACATGCCGCCACAATACGAGCCATCTGTTCTTTAGAGGGAACGGGGTCACTGAATATGATATTATCAAGCTCTTCGGCGGATGCCCGCTGTTTCAATCTGGCTTTAGTACCTCCAGAACCGTGGAGAATAATAATAATATCGCTTCGACCACGACGTTTCAACTCAGCGGCGGCATCAAGCGCATATTCAAGGCCATTGGCCTGTCCGTGCGCCCCGAAGTATATTGCTGAAAATCGACCGTTCAATCCAAGACGTTTACCTTCTTCAGTACCGTCCACATGCGGCCCGAATAGCTCCAAGTCTGATGCATTTGTTATGACTGTTACTTTGTTGTCTGAAATGCCATAGCGAAGTATACCTTTTTTGATGCCGGGCGATGCGGCCGAAATATGGTCGGCTGCGTAATAAGTTTTTCGGGCTATTAAGCTTAAATATTTAATTACAAATGTATTTTTTAATACACTGATATTAATTAAAGCTTCAGGCCATAAATCTCGCACTTCAAACACGAAGGGGATGCTGAAATGTTTCTTCAGAAGACTGCCCGACAGACCAACCATCAGAGCCGGGTGTGTAGCAAACACCAAGTCCGGCTTTCTGCTTAATCGTTTGCCAGCGTTGTAGGCAGCCCACGCAAATCCGTGAAAGGCAATCATACGTCGCCACGCAGGCAAATCTGTTCCCCACCGTGCGCTATTGTAGCCGCCTCGTACCGCAATTACTTCAATTCCATCAGTTTCGTACCGAGTGGAAACATCTCCTTCTTTGAGAGGAAACTCGACGTTATGTATACCGGAGGTGATCATGGTGACTTGGTGTCCATGTTTCACCATATATCGAGCAAGTTCGTATGAACGAGTAATGCCTTCTTGCCGAGGAGTGTTGAAATACTGAAATATATAGATAATATGCATAAATGTTATATGATATGTTCAAATTTTGAACGATGCTTGAAATCATCGCGGCCTGTCAAATCAATAATGTGTTTGCCTTGATTCAGCCAACGTCTAATGTCAGCTGAGTCCGCAAGGTGATTCAACACAAGAAGAGGCATATCATCCAACACATCAATGTCATTAGATATAGAATGCGCGAGATGCGGAAGATGCGATTCCACGAATGACAGGTTCCCGCCGATGAGTCGGGAGACCTGCACCTTCTCATCATAAATGGACAGATTATATCCTTTGCCGAGTAGGCGTTCCGCCAGCTCAACATATGGACTTTCCCTTAGGTCATCGGTTCCTTTCTTGAAAGAAATTCCATAAAATCCTATTTTCTTTTGACTATGTGCAAGAATAATACGCAAAACTCGGTCGATTTGTTTATTATTGCTGACGAGTATATTTTCCAGTGTTGGCAGATTCAGATTTTTTTTTCTTGCGGCGGCGACAAACGCACGAAGATCTTTAGGCAGGCATGATCCGCCAAAAGCAAAGCCGGGCATCAGGTACTTCGAGGAAATATTCAGTTTTTTGTCTTTACAAAAAAATTTCATTACTGTACTGCCATTGATGTCGGATGCGTGACAAAATTCACCTATTTCGTTAGCGAACGTAATTTTAAGCGCATGAAAAAGGTTGTCGCAATATTTAACCATCTCAGCTTCCTCTACGCCGCACACTATTCGAGGAGCTTCAAAGGTATCGCCGTAGAGGCTCAAAAGCGGTGTCGCCGCCGCCTCACTATCAGTGCCAATCACAATTTTTGCCGGATTGTAAAAATCCTCTATGCTTGATCCCTCTCGCAGAAATTCGGGATGAAAGAGCACATTGAAGCCGTCCCCTGACTTGCGTCGGCATGCTTTTTCTATGAGAGGAATAACCTTACCGTGCAAAAAACCGGGTAATAGCGTACTACGCACAACAATCGTGAAATGCTCAGTTCGATATCGCAACGCTTCTCCAATTTCGCGTATGACCGTTTCAACATAACGCATATCCAGCGTGCCATCAGAGCATGATGGGGTACCGACACACACGAAAGACATTTCTGTTGCCGCAACCGCACTTTGGGCATCTTTTGTTGCGACCAGACGTCCTTGCTCAACTGCCTCTCTTATAAAGACATCAACTTTTTCCTCTGCAATTGGAGAGTTACCGGAATTAATAAGATCAATCTTACTGTCAGAGATATCGACCCCAACAACATCATATCCCTCATGGCAGAAACAGGCTGCTGTAATGACACCTGCATACCCCAATCCAAATACACTTATTTTCATTATATTTTCACCTTATTTTACAAAAAAGTTTTCGACTGCCGCCTAATGAGGATACCGGTTTCCGGTGGATTGGGATGCCCGAAGTTCGTCAATGTCAGCGGCGAACGCAACATCCTTTCGTTACATGCCATGACTGATCTCCATAAAAATGGGAAGGGAAACATATTTATACGTAAAACTATTAAATTCTCCTGTCAAGCAATACCTTCGCCACTAAGCAGCCCTTTTTTCTCTGTGAATCCGTCCAGGCAT
>CBDTVG010000319.1:0-3145 GCA_965363745.1 uncultured Candidatus Electrothrix sp.
AAATGAGAATCAACTCATCCAGAAAGTGTCAACTGGCATATGAAGCATGCCAAAAAAAGAATATATTCGCCTTGGGTAGCCATTGATTATGCTGGAGAAAAAAATGAAAAAGCTAGAGAACAAAAAATATCATCTGCACTCCTATTACGGCTCAGATAAATCGACATCCACTCCAGTTCGCATCATCCTGAGCAAATCCGGCCAGCCGGAGCTGAAAGAGCGGAAGAAAAAAAAAGGCATGTACGCCCTAGGCAGCAATTAACCCATGCTCTCCCCCTCCGCCCCCCTCTCCTACGCCGTCGAACTAACCTATGCCTGCAACAACTTCTGCACCGGTTGCGCCAATGTCTGGGGGCAGCGTCGCCAACAGGCCTTGCACAACTGGCAGGAACTGTTCAACCGCATCGCCCCTCCTGAAAATCCCGCAAAATACGCCGAACTGATCCGCTTGACCGGCGGGGAACCCACCCTCCACCCTGAGCTTGCTCAAATTGTTGAACATATTGATTCTCTAGGCATCGCCCATGTCCTGTTCACCAATGGTCGCTGGTCAGCACCCTCCAAAGTCATTGAGATATACCAAGATAGGCAGAACTGCTTAGGTATGCTCATCAGCCTGCACGGCAGCACCCCTTCCGCCCATAATACCTTGGTCAATGACGACAACGCCTTTGCGGAAACCTGCGCAAATATCCGCCGAGCCGCTGCCGCCGGGATAGAGATATTCACCAATACGATCCTGACAAAACACAGCTGCGCTCAGGTGGAGGATATTATTCTGCTTTCCCAAGAGTTGGGCGCAGAATACGCCGTGTTCAATCGTTTCTTAGGCGGAGGAAATCCGCTTCAGCCGACAACGGCGCAACTCAAGGTGGCTGTCCTGCTGATCGAAAAACTCCACGCTGATGGCACCGCCTGCCGGATTGGCAACTGTGTGCCGAAATGTTTCGCCCCAAACTCCACAGAAGGTTCCAACGCCGGAATTGAGCACTGCGCCATTTCGCCGGAAGGAATTGTCCGACCAGACAATCTGACCGGCTCCGTGTTCGGTAATATTTTTGAACAATCCATAGACGAAATCTGGCAGTCAGAACAGGCGCAGCAGTACCGGCAGCGGATCTCCCCCGCCTGTTTGGAATGCGTTGAGCTGTCCCATTGCCGAGGCGGTGACAGATCAGTCACCTTGGAACTGGGGTTTGCACAAGATCCTTTGATGACAGGGCCGATTCGAGAAGCGGAGCCGATGACCATTCAGCTTGATCCCGCCTGGAAACCTGTTGCCCATTTCCGCATCAAAGAGGAATCCTTCGGTTATCTGGTGACCCGGTATAACTGGTCTATACCGGTAGCTTTTGAGGCAAAGCCTGTCTTAGACGCAATGAACGGTCAACATACGCTGGCTGAAATTCAAACCCAATTCGGTGAAGATGCTTTAAATCTCATCGGTCAGCTGTATCAGGAAGACTGTATCGAATTTCAATAAGCGAAATCTCTGTTTCCGACTTGACAAAACCAGAAGCCAAAAGGCATAATACCCGTAATATTATTACGGAGAAGCAAAGATAGAAAATACGGGTTGAACAATTTTACAGAGGAGAAGAGTATGAAGGGCAAGTCGACAAATTTTATCACCGATTTTTTTAAGATGGAAGCAGCCGGGGGCATCCTCCTGATGCTTACTGCGGCCTTGGCTGTTGTCTGCGCCAATATTTCCGGCCTCAGCGGTCTCTACGAGGCTCTTCTTCATCTCTATCCGCTTTCCTGGATACCGGGTATCAAGGCTGTCGGCCTGAACCTCTCTCTGCACCATTTTATTAATGACGGCCTGATGGCGATTTTTTTCTTCTTGGTGGGCTTGGAATTAAAACGGGAAATGATAGAAGGTGAGCTCTCGGACAGGCAGAACATTATGCTCCCGGTGATCGGGGCAGTGGGCGGGATGCTGATCCCGGCAGCCATCTACACGCTCTTAAATATCGGGGATGCAACGGCAATGCGGGGTTGGGCCATTCCCACCGCAACGGACATCGCCTTTGCCCTAGGGGTGCTGACCCTGTTGGGTTCCGGGATACCGAATTCCTTAAAGGTATTCTTGACCTCGCTGGCGATCTTTGACGATATCGGGGCAGTTCTAATTATTGCCTTGTTTTACACCAGCGAAATCTTTGCTGTGCCGCTGGCCGTGGTTGCCGGTTGCGTGGTTGTGTTGATAGTGCTCAACCGCTTGCAGGTAACGGCCAAGGCACCCTATTTGTTGGTCGGTGCAATCCTGTGGTTTGCCACTCTGAAATCTGGAGTCCATGCCACCATTGCCGGTGTGCTGCTGGCTATGTTTATCCCGCTTTCTTCTACAAAGAATCCGGAAGCCTCACCCCTGAAAAGCCTTGAGCATAGCCTACATACGGTTGTCGCCTATTTTATTCTGCCGGTCTTCGCCTTTGCCAATTCCGGCCTCAATCTCAAAGGCGTGGGCATGGATCAGGTGCTCCATACTGTGCCACTCGGTATTGCTCTTGGGCTGGTTGTAGGTAAACAGATCGGTGTTTTCGGGCTTTGCTTTCTCTCCATCAAACTAAAGATCGCCCAGCTCCCCAAAGAAATCAATATGGGCCATATCTACGGGGCCTCTCTCCTCTGCGGGATCGGTTTTACCATGAGCCTGTTCATTGGCGGGCTAGCCTTTCAGGGCAGCGGAGCAGAAAAACTCTTTGATGAACGGATCGGTATTATTCTCGGCTCTCTGATTTCAGGAGGGGCAGGTTATGCGGTTCTGCGCATGGTAACGAGGAAAGCTGCTTCCGCAAAATAAAAATGCACCTATGCAATACATACCCTCTTTGCCGGAACAGAACGACAATGTTTCCCATAATCACCCGCTCAAGGAATTTGCGATCCTGCTCTCTGGGGTGACCGCTTTCCTGCTGATCGTCGTCTGGAGCCTGGGCCTGCTTGTTGACTGGGCCGCAGGCTACATCTCGCCGGAAATGGAGGCGGTGATTTTTTCGCCAATGCATGTAGCCGGGGCGGTGCTGAATAAAAGCAAGGAGCATGAGGAACATGATCCCCGACAGGCGACACTGCAACGCTTGGTTGATAACCTCGGCACCTGTATAGACGTGGGTTACCCGCTGCAAGTTAATTTGGC
>CBDTVG010000320.1:0-3139 GCA_965363745.1 uncultured Candidatus Electrothrix sp.
GGGGGTTGCCGGTCAAATCGTCAAAAATAATGAGTGTATCAGAAATTTTGAAGCTTTCTCTATGTATTAAGGAATATCAAGGTCTGAGCTCACCAGTAAAAATAGAGTGCTAAAGAATAATCATCAATCAGCCAATAGGAATCCTGTCAGCCATTTTTTTCAAACAATGTTGGTTGAAATAACGACAACTCTTCTGTGTTGCCATTATTGACAGCCTGTTCCAGCCGTTCCAATGATTTAGCATGATATTCCGGGTTCACTTCAAAACCGATAAAATTACGCCGCAATATTTTTGCGGCAACCGCAGTTGTTCCGCTTCCCATAAAAGGATCAAGAATTAGCTGATTTTTTCTCGTTGTGAGTTTTATAAGGTATTCAATAAGTTCAAGTGGTTTTTGCGCCTCATGAATTCTTTTTTCGTGTCTCTTGAAACCAAATTCAAGCAAGTTTGTCGGGCTGGAGCCGTTTAGTCTGCATTCGTCAATATTCATTCCGCCTACTTCGTTTTCAAGAATATTGTCCGTGATTGTGCCTCCAATCCTGTACGGTTTCATAAACCATGCTATAGGCTCCCAAATCGGTGCTAAATTCCCAAGCCGCCAGCCTTTCCATTTTTCAGCCTCCTCTTTAAGCCCTCTGCGTTCAAGAACAATGCTCACCCTTTGCGCTCTATGATGGGCGGATGTTTTTTTCCAAGCTAAAGTATCTTTTAAAAGGAATCCACTGTCTTCAAATGCGTTGACGAGTCTGTGAATTGTTCTTCTGGCCCCAAAAACAAACAAAAAAGAACCGCTTTTCATTTTTGGATAAACTTTTGTCGCCCAATTTTTGCACCATTCCTGATATTCCAAGCCGATATTTCTATCAGATTGCGCCCAGCCGTTTATCGGTTTTCCTCTGCGCTTAAAACCGGATTTCCCTTTCTGCGCTGGTGATTCCCCCAGCAATGCGGAGTTTGTATTATTATGTAATACATCCCAATCATCAAGACTGATTCCATAAGGAATATCCGATAAAAACAAATCAACGCTGTTGTCTATCAGACGGGGCAGATACTCCAAACAGTTGCCTTGTTTAATTTTATTGAGGAAATCTTCATTCATGCCATGTTTCACGCTAACCCCAGAAGGCCGTTATCACCCACGGACTTGATTGCTCTAATCTTATTTTCTATTTTACTTGATTTCAGAACTTCTCTTATGGCTTCTTCTTTAGAAAGTCTCATGATTCTCTCTCTTTCTGATGCAAGGAACCCAAGTGCTTCCTCTCTTGAAATATGAATAGCCTCTACAGAGGCTATTTTTTCTTCCCGCCATATTTCTCTGATAACAGGAGAAAAATCTAAAATTGTTCGATTTACAGTCTGCCAATAAGCATTCGCATCTTTTGAAGGATTCATCGCTTCAACAGTTTTGAACACTTCATGCACCAACCGCATCGTTTCATATTTATTGCTTACCTCGGCATAACGAGAAAAAACAGCAAGATGTGTGTAGGTGGCAATGCAAACTGATCTGGCTCCCGCCTGCTGATATATCTGACTGGTGCGGAAAGGTAACTGGTAGACCGGACAAACAACCATTGCATAGGGTTTCCCATGCTTCCAGACATCCATTGCCTGCACTTTGAAATCTTTTTGATTTTTCGCAGTTCGGCTGAGTCTGAACGCTTTTGCGTCAGCAACGAAACTGTAATCATTACTCACGCACTCCACATCGGCAACATCAGCACGTTCTTTCAAAACAATACTGTTAAATCCCATTGACAAATATGCTTCATGGATAACGACATCAGTATATTTTGAGTAAAGTTTTTCTTCACTCGTATCATGACCATATTTTTCTGGGATAGCACCGCATAAACGCAGATGTCCAAGCAATGCGTCAATACCTTGATTTTTTATCTCCAGCCCAATTTTTTCTTCTACCTTTTCGGCGGCAACACCGAAATCACCGCTTAATCGACTAATTTCATCAATCCAACAGATTCTTCTTTCGATCTGCTGCCGTGTGATGATTTCTATATTATACAAGCGACTAACTCAGCATATCCAGCCGCCGTTGATGCCGTCCGCCGGAAAACTCCGTTTCCACCCAAGCCTTGACAATATCAAGGGCTATTTCCGGGCCGATCACCCGACCACCGAGGCAGAGGACATTGGCGTTATTATGCTCACGGCTCATTCTGGCTGTAAAGGATTCATGGCAGAGGGCGGCCCGAATATCCCGGTGCCGGTTGGCGGCAATGGACATGCCAATTCCGGTTCCGCAGACCAAGATGCCTCGCTCACAGCTACCTTCCTGAACCAAGGTGCAGACCTTGTCGGCAAAATCAGGATAATCCACAAATGTTTCGGCATGACAGCCCACAGATTCGACCTCCTGACCCATCTCCTGAAGAGCTTGGACTATAAGCTCTTTTAATTCAAAACCTCCGTGGTCACTGCCAACAGCAATCTTCACATTTTTCTCCGTATTTTTTATCCTGCAAAACGCTTCATGATAATAACTCCGTTCGTGCCGCCAAAACCGAAAGAATTGGACATGGCCGCCCGAATCGTCATTTCACGGGCCGTATTAGGTACATAATCAAGATCACAGGCCGGATCTGGGGTTTCCAAATTCATGGTTGGCGGAATACATTGGTAATGCAGGCTCAGGGCGGTGAAAGCCGCTTCGATACCTCCGGCTCCACCGAGCATATGCCCGGTCATGGATTTGGTCGAACTGATCGCCAGCTTATAGGCGTGATCCTTGAAAACCGTTTTGATAGCTGCTGTCTCACAACGGTCGTTGAGCGGTGTGGATGTGCCGTGGGCATTGATGTAATCAATATCTTCCGGGTTCATCCCGGCATTGCGCAGAGCCATGTTCATGCAACGGGCGGCTCCTTCGCCGTTTTCAGGCGGAGCGGCGATATGGTACGCATCACTGGATTGGCCGTATCCGATCATCTCGGCAAGAATATTCGCTCCACGGGCTTGAGCCGATTCAAGCTCTTCCAAAACGATCATTCCGGCACCTTCAGCAATGATAAAACCGTCTCGATTCAAATCAAAGGGCCGGGAAGCGTGCTCTGGATCATCATTGCGGGTTGACAGGGCCTTCATTGAGCTGAAACCACCCACAGCCATTGGACA
>CBDTVG010000321.1:0-3134 GCA_965363745.1 uncultured Candidatus Electrothrix sp.
GGGCGATATCATCTTTCAGCACATGATGACCGTATTTCGTCTTCCACACAAAATCAATGGGCATCGGCGGCCCGCTTGCTGTCGGAGCGGCGGCGAATATATGTATAGGCATGGTGGAGGCACCTCTCCTGATCAAACCGTACCTTGGGCGAATGACCAGAAGCGAGCTGTTCGCCACCATGACCTGCGGAATGGCGACCATCGCTGGCACGGTGTTTGTCCTGTATGTGACCGTTTTGGAAAAAATCCTCCCGAATGCCGCTGGTCATATTCTGACCGCCTCCATCATCAGTGTTCCGGCGGCGATCACTGTCGCCCGTATAATAATTCCTGAAACAGAGGACACGACCAAGGGGGACATGATCCCGCAACAGGATGCTGTCAGCGGCATGGATGCCGTCACCAGAGGAACTGTCGATGGAGTCGCCCTGCTGATCAACGTGACGGCTATGCTGATCGTTCTGGTTTCACTTGCCCATCTGGTTAATTTAATGCTGGGCCTGTTTCCCGACCTATGGGGCACGCCGCTGACGCTACAACGGATACTGGGCTATATCATGGCCCCTGTCGCTTGGCTGATGGGCATCCCCTGGAAGGAGGCGGTGCCTGCAGGTTCCCTGATCGGAATGAAAACCATACTCAATGAATTTTTAGCCTATATGGAACTTGCCGGGCTTCCAGCTGGAACATTTTCGCCACGCAGCACCGTGATTTTGACCTACGCCATGTGCGGGTTCGCCAATTTTGGCAGCCTCGGTATCATGATCGGCGGCATGGGAGCCATGGTGCCTGAACGCAAAGCCGAGATTATTGAACTCGGTATACGCTCCGTCATCGCCGGAACTTTGGCGACCTGCCTGACCGGAACAGCGGCGGGAATGTTGTTTGGATAACATAGGAACAACATTATTGGAACAGCATCAAAGCGGTTTGCCTGTGCTCATCCTTTTTTCACTTGATCAGCAAGCAACCGAACCTGATACATGGTTTCCTCCAAATCAAAACTAAGGATCTTTCTCTCCCGCATCACCGGCTGACCGTTGATTAAAACAGCTCGCACATCGGCACCGGAGGCGGCATAGACCAAGAGATCCGTGCTGTGCATGGGCTGGAGATGAGGGGAGTCTATATTGATTAGGATAATATCCGCCGTTGCACCCGGCTCAAGGACTCCCGTATTCCCGTTCGAAGCGAGTAGCGAAGCTCCGCCGGATGTGGCCATGCGGAAGATATCAACAGCCGGAACAGCCACCGGATCAAGGGAAGGAAGTTTTTGCAGCTTGGCGCAAATATCTATTTCCCGGAACAGATCCAAGCTGTTGTTACTGGCGGTGCCGTCCGTGCCGATCCCCACCCTAATTTCTCTGTCCAACATGGCCCGCAAGGGGGCGATACCGGAGGCCAGCTTGAGATTACTTTGAGGGCAGACCACGACTCCCGCCCCGGTCTCCGCCAAAATATCCATGTCCTGCTCGTCAATCCAGACAGAATGCACACACACCGTGGCCGGATCAAGGATTCCCAGTGCATGGAGATGGCGGATCGGTGAGCCGCCCTGCATATCCGCTATCATCTTCGGTTCAAATTTGGTTTCCGCTACATGAATAAACAGGGGAACCTCTCTGGACAAGGCCAGTTCTTTTGCGGCCCGCAGGGTTTCAGGGCAGCAGGTATAGGGTGAGTGGGCGAAAATTGCCGGGCTGACAAGCGGGTGGGATCGCCATTGATCCAAAAAATCAGCGACGATATTTATTTTTTCTGAAGGATCGGCAACGCCCGGAGCCGGAAAATCAATCACTCCTTGAGCCGCTGTCGCCCGCATCCCGGCATCGGCAAAGGCACGGGCCGCATCATGTTCATGAAAATAGCCGTCCGCAACAGTGGTTGTACCGGAGAGGATCATTTCAGCGGCGGCTAATTTACTGCACCAATAGACCATTTCCGGGGTCACATGTGCGGCCTCAGCCGGAAATATATGGTCATTAAGCCAGTCAGCAAGCTGTAAATCATCGGCCAGCCCACGAAACAGGGTCATCGCCGCATGGCAATGGCTGTTGACCAAACCGGGCATGGCCAGCTGCCCGTGACCGTTGATAACGGTTTTCGCCTCAACGTCTTTGAAGTCGGCTGCTGCGCCGATCCGCTGGATAATATCCCCGTTGACAGCGATACAGCAATCTTTGATAATTGGCTGTTCTCCTGTTTTTCCGGGCAGGCAAATATTGCTGATCAGTATATCTGATTTCATGATGAATTTGAGAATAGATGCTTAAAATCCTTTACGGATCATAATAGAGACTCTGCGGTTAAGCCGTCGTCCGGTAGTGGTCTTGTTGGAAGCCACCGGATTGGCATAACCGTACCAGTAAAGCAGGATTCGATCTTTTGTGATTGGAAAATGATCCAAGAGATATTTTTGCATGCTTTCAGCCCTGCGTCGAGAAAGACGCATATTATATTGGTCAGATCCAATTATATCACAAAATCCTGAAAATACAGCGTAATACTTCGGATTTCCAACAAGATAATTGCCAAGTTCGTCCAAGGTCTTTCGATATTGTTTTCTGATGCCGGACTTGGCAAAGGCAAAAAGAACATTTCCAAAAAGACTGCCAGATGTCATATATAGTCTGCCGAATAAATGCTCAGGATGAGCGGCGACTGTATCAAAATCAACAACTTGGGAGCAGTTATTGATTTCGGCTATATCATAGAGCACTTTTTTTGCTTTTTTATTGGTCGCACTGCTGATAACAGTGAAACAGACATCATATTTTTCCGCCAGCATCCCGGCCTGAACAAGAGGGGCCGGTTCATCAATCCCTTTAAAACGAGCATCTTCGCCGTTTGAAAAGAGAAAAACCTCTGTGCGGCCCGGCAAACCAAGCAGGTGCTCCAGTTTCATCAGGGACATCTGCAACATGGGCGGACCGGAGCTGATCACCGGCAGTTCTTTGAGAGCGTCGGCAAATTTTGCCTTATCATAATTTTGCAATGCATAATACGGATTAAAGCTTCCGGGTGAACTGGGCAGCCACATCACGTTTTTCCAATGCCGATAAAGTCCGGTCTGCCACTTCAAATCCGGCATAGTGGCGTTGCTTTTGAGGAGGATCTGTTTCGACATTTCCAAC
>CBDTVG010000322.1:0-3121 GCA_965363745.1 uncultured Candidatus Electrothrix sp.
CCGCCTGCTTGGTGGATGGCCTCAGCCACTTCGTTGATCATCTCCTGAATTTCCGAGCCGCTGACCGAGATAAAGGTGGACGAACCTAACCCGGCAAGGGCGGGCTCGTCAATGAAGACGATCACCGGTTTATCGCAGCCGCAGGCGAGAAATCTGGTCTGCCAGGCGGCCTTCATAGCGATGCCTTTGATGACCATTTCCCGGATGGTGTCGTCATAGTACCCGGCCCGACCCTGACTGTCCTTGATTCCGGTGAGCATAGTGAACGGGCCGGTGACCTGGCCTTTGACGGCGGTCAAATTATCTCCGCACCTCCCGGATTGCAGGGCCTCGGCAAAACAGTACAATCCTTCAGCCCGCTTCCGACTGACCTGGAATCTTGCTCCAGCCGGTGCTTCCGGGTTTTCCTGCATGGCTATGTAGTCTTCATAAAAAGCCAGCATCTGTTCCTCGAAATCCGCACCGCTGGTGTCAAAGAGGATGCGGCCTTCCGGGTCGCTCAGGTTTTCTTCCCGGATGCAGGGAACACCCTCGGCGAACTGGGGCATCATGCCTTCGTAAGGGTCGCCGGGCAACTGGGGCCAGAGGGGAATTTCCGGGGTGGCGGCGAAGATGCGTTCAAGGGCTTCTTTGTGGTCGCTCAGGGGCAGGGAGCCTATGAGGACGGGGAGGCCGTTGGGGGTAAAGTTGGGTGTTGTTGTCATTGGCTATTCAACCTCGGATATGATGCAACCGTCACAATATTTGGATGGCGGCGTTATTATGAGTTGGCCAGATATGTTTCTGGATTGATGCTGTCAAGCACTCCGTCGAATTTTTTTATCTTCTCAGTGATTGCTTACGTAAAAATTTTCAGTGCGGTCGGGATCATATCAACAGACACCGGACTGCTTCCCTTGAGTTCTCCATCAAGAAGCAAAGAATTAACACCGGCCTGCTCAATACTGAATGAATGCACTTGGCGGTACTCAACATAAGGCAAGGATAAATGAGAACCGTTGAACACTTTCCTAAACAACTTAAACATCTGTAATCGAGTTGCATGGCGCACCAGAACAATGTCAAGCTTTCCGTCACCGGCATCCGCTTGTGGTGCCAATTGCATCCCCTTTCCTGTGAATCTCGTATTGCATGCTGTTATAAATAAGAAATCGTCATCAAAAAGCTGACCGTCAAGGATAAGTTTTGCTCGGCGGTGTTTGATGCTTAGAATATGCATCATTGCAGCTATTGAGTATCGTGCCGGACCAAGCATCCGTAGTCTTTCCGCAGTACGGTTGATATCGACCACAGCCCCCCAACCGATGATATTTACAGAATAGGTGACATTACTGCCCATCATCACACGGGCCACATCCAGCGGTTGTGTGTTGCCAGCAATAATTCGTCGGGCCGCTTCGAGCGGATCAAAACAGTTGAAATGCTGGCTTACGGAATTCCCCGTCCCGCCGGGGATGATTCCCAATGGAATTGTGACTGGATGACCTCGCTCAATTAAGCCGCAAACTGCTTCGTGCAGAGTTCCGTCACCTCCGATCAAGCAGAAACCGTCGTAACCGTTGAAGTCAAGTGTTTTTGCAAGTTCTGCTGTGTGGCCCGCATGTGTAGTCACATGCACATCCAGCTTAACTGCGGCAGCAGAAAAAATCGGCTTCACTGTTTCGAGCACAGCTAATCCACGTCGCATTCCTCCGCATGGATTCACCGCAATAATAATATGCTTAACCGGCATGATTTTATCCTTGATCAAAAGATCAAATATTCAATATAACATCAGCAAGTCAACGCTTTATCGCAGCCGCAGGCAAAAAGTCTGATCTGCCAAGTGGCCTTTATAGCGATGCCTTTAATGGCCATCTTTTACGAATTCGTTCTATGTGTTCTTTTAGAGGGATACAGTTTTCTATCGACTGCCCGCCGATACCATAAAGGTTCGATGCTTGCTGGGTATCAGCATATGATATTCCTTTCATAAGAAAGAGCTTCTCGCTATTATCTGTCATTATACTTTCTTCTTTATCATTATGCTTAAGTCCAATTGCATGACCGATTTCATGTAAAGCAACTAAATAAAACCGCCGCTTCAGCTCATTTTTATTTCTTGTTATAACAGTCGTCTCGACTGTATTGAAAAAAATATCACCAAAATATTCCTTTGAAATGTCCTCTGGATATGGCGGTTGATAGCTTAAAGCATGAGGTGGAATTTGATTTTTATTGACAGGAAGAGGACCGTAGAGTCCTATCCTGATGTCAGCAGTTGTATCAGAATCATTGACTTCTTTAAATTTGATACCGGAAGAACAATTATCCCACGTTTTAAATGCACTTCTAATAAGTGATTTATAATTTATATTTTTATATCCAAGTTTATTGTAAAATTTATCAATATCAATAATGGATTGCGCAGTTCCTTTAATATCAATACTGACGCCATCGGCAATAAATTTATAGGTAATAGTAGCCTCGGTCTTGGGGAATTGACATTTATCGTACGGGTCGAACCGGCAAGATTTTTCGTATTTTTTTTCACTGCATGCTCCCCATTTTGAACCATAAAAATGGTGGTCATTGTTCTTTTTGATTAGCCGAAATTTTTTGTCAATTAGAATTCTTTTCATTTCTTCGTATTTATACAATTTCGCATACATTAAAGGGGTCTTTCCTTCAGAATCTACCGCATTGATGTCTGCCGTATGATCTATTAGTAGAATTGCAGCATCAATAGAGTTACTCCTAGCTGCTAGAATTAAGGCCGTCCCTCCTTTTGTCTTGATATTAACGTCGGCTCCATTTTCGATTAATAATTTCATAATGCAAACATTATTGCCATAGGAAGCTGCCATCAATGCCGTTATTCCAGAATGGAATAGGTCGGAAGGAAGAATTGCATTGACATTTGCTCCATGTTGTAAAGCTTCCCTAACCCATTCAATGTTGTAGTCCTCTTTTGCACCCTCTATCAAAATAGAGTCCATCCGTGATGCTGACCCTGATTCTGATGCAAAGACCTCAGAAGAAAAAACTACCAACAAAAAAGAGCCTAAAAAAATAGGGGCTATATATCAATGGCACGACCTTAAGCGGAGGACCATAGGATTTACACCGCTTGTCTTCTTGG
>CBDTVG010000323.1:0-3103 GCA_965363745.1 uncultured Candidatus Electrothrix sp.
AGAAGAAATCCTTACCCGATCAGGGCGTTTTCTCTGCCTGAGATTTTTTTTTGCGCCGCCATTTTTTCCAAAATGAACTGCGGCTTTTCGGTATAAGAAACATTTCCTTGAGGACAGCTTCCAGTTTCTCCTCATCACGCATAGGGGTGATCTCACCTCCCTGAACAATTGAAATCTCCTGCGTCTCTTCCGACACGGCAATGATCACAGCGTCAGTTTCTTCAGAAAGCCCTAAAGCGGCTCGGTGCCTTGTGCCGTACCGTTTGTCAATATTAGGGTTTTTCGAGAGAGGAAGCAGGCAGGCTGCCGAGTGAATCCTACCTTTTTTTATAACCACAGCCCCATCATGCATGGGAGACATGGGAAAGAAAATAGCGACCAACAGCTCCTGCAACAGCTTGCCGTCAATGATAAAACCGGACTCAATATATTCGAGCAATCCTGTTTCACGTTCAATAATAATCAAAGCACCTATGCGCCGCCGAGCCATATACACCGATGCCGAGATAATTTCAGTGAGGTCGCCGACCGCCATCTTTTGGGTTTTCAAAAAAGGCGTTTTTCCCATTTCAGTCAGCACTCTACGGATATCATCCTGAAAAACAACAACGATGATCAGCAGAATATAACTAAGCAGATAACGCAACAAAAGTTGCAGAGTCAACAGATCCATCTGGATGGCGACAAAATAAATAAGGGCGACAACCAATATGCCGATCAGCATCTGCACCGCTCTGGTTCCCCGAATCAGCAGAGTGGTTCGGTAGATCATGAAAGACACGACCAGAATATCAATGAAATCCTGCCATCTGAGGGATCGGGGAAGATTGAAGGTGTTGATGAAATCAGGCATATCAGGCATGACAGAGGGTGAAAATATTTTCAGGGTTTAACAGGCAGAATGAAAGTGTTCATTATTCTTTGTAATCTAACATTTTGACCTGATTCTGCACAGTGAAATTTAAGAAATACTGTGATTTTTACATCTCGGTGGAGTAACCTTGTCAGCTTGTCAATTTGGATTTCCTGTTCAGAATTAGATACTAACTATATACCTAAAATACAATATGCTGAGACCTCCATATACAAAATACAGCCGCCTGCACATCTATTATTTAGATCAACGCAACCTGCCCCCGATTAATGATCCCGATCTGATCGGCATCTGGATTGAAGACGACACCGCCATACTCTTCTTCCATCAGGCCAAAGAAGAACTGGTGCGCTGCTTGTGCCGGGACACTGGTGCCTCCATTGTCTATCAGGCGGATCTGGATTATCAGGATTGGGAGGCCGGGGTGCAGATCACCTCATTCGCCACGAAGACCTTGCGAGTACGGCCTATCTGGGAGCCTCAAGGTAATTTAGAACTTTTGCAACCGGGCAGGACCGAGATCCTACTTGATCCTAGCGTAATCTTCGGTTCCGGCTTCCATGCCACGACCCGGCTGTGTTTAGAGACCTTGGAGCTGCTGCTCTTGGAATCGGGAATGCGAATCAACAGCGTTCTGGATCTGGGTACCGGCACCGGTCTGCTGGCTGTGGCTGCGGCCAAGTTGGGGGTCAAGCGGGTGACGGCCTTGGATAATAATCCCTTGGCGGTGGAGGTGGCGAAGCGCAATGTGGAACTCAACAACTGCGCTGATCGTGTTGAGGTGCGACAATTTGACCTCATGGGAGAGCTGCCGGATATGAATTATGATATGGGGTACGATCTGGTCATCACCAACCTCTACAAAGGACTCCTGATCCGCCTGTTCACGGACAGCGGTTTTTGGCATCCCGGATTATATATGGTATCCGGCTTTATCCCCGGTATGGAGGGGGATTTGCTTGCGGCTCTGCCCGCTGACAGAATACAGATGCTCCATCGGGCCAATTCCGAGCAGTGGCGGTTATGGCTGCTCCAGTATAAGGCCAGAGGCCAGGTCGCTTGATTGCCGCCCTGAGCACCGCCGCTCTGCTGGAAAAGCTGGTCTTCACGCTGTCAACCCAAACCGGCGACCTCCCGCCTCTTCCCTATGATGAATAAAATATTCTTCCGTAACGCACTCCTCAACTGGTTCAGCGAGCATCAACGTCCCCTGCCCTGGCGACAGGGGGATCATCCCTACCAGCCCTACCACGTCTGGATTGCCGAGATCATGGGCCAGCAAACCCAGATGGAACGGGTGGCAATCTACTTCCGCAACTGGATAGCCCGCTTCCCAGACATTCCCACTCTGGCCGCCGCCTCTGAGCAGGAGGTGCTCAAGGCCTGGGAAGGCTTGGGGTATTACAGCCGGGTGCGCAATATCCGCAAGGCCGCTGCAATTTTGGTGCGGGAACACAGGGCGATCCTGCCCCAGAATGAAGCCGCCCTGCTAGCCCTGCCCGGTATCGGCCCCTACACCGCCGCCGCTGTGCTTTCCATCGCCTTCAACCAACCCGTGCCCCTGCTGGATGCCAACGTGGAGCGGCTGCTCAGTCGGGTGGAAGATATTGATCAGCCGGTGAAGCTGACCGCCACCCGTAAGCTCATATTGCGGCATTGCCAAGAACTCCTGCCAGCGGATGACGCACGCAATTTCAATCAGGCGCTGATGGAGTTCGGGGCCTTGGTCTGCACCCCCAAGAATCCCGACTGCCCGGCCTGTCCGGTCCAGGAATACTGCCAAGCCTTTGCCTTGGATATGGTGGATATGCTTCCGCTTCCCGCCAAAAGGCAAGGGAAGATTGATATCTTCATGGCCTGCGGCATTCTTCAGCAGGGCGACCGCTTCTATATTCAGCAGCGCATGGAGGATGATGTCTGGGGCGGACTGTGGGAGTTTCCCGGTGGACGGCTCAAAGAAAGGGAAACGCCGGAGCATGCCGCTGTGCGGGAGATCCTTGAGGAGACCGAGTGGCAGGTCATTGACCTACGCCCATTTGCCACGGTGATGCATTATTACACCCGCTATCGGGTCACGCTGCACGCCTTTCAGTGCGTATTGGCTGAGGACGAACGGGTGGATGCGCCGGTGCTTCATGCGGCCAGCCGTTTTCGTTGGGTTAGCTTGGAAGAGCTGGAGAGCTTCGCCTTTCCTGCTGGGCATCGGCAGTTGATTGTGAAGATGAAGGA
>CBDTVG010000324.1:0-3100 GCA_965363745.1 uncultured Candidatus Electrothrix sp.
GAGCTGATATGCTGATATTGTTGAACCCTTTCAGGGTTCTTCGGTAAGGCGACCGCCCTGAAGGGGCTGGGCCGATACTTAAATTATTCCGATGCCGAGTATACAAGGAAATAGCACCCACCGCTACCGCGCCGGAATCAGCAGCTTGAATTGCGCAAGGCCAGCGGAGCCGGATTTGATCCTTACCCAGAATGATTCCTGGGGCTGAAGGACACCAAGAAAACCCGGTGTGCTATCGTCATAGGACTCATAGGTATTGCCGCTCCAGCGGTAAAAGGTTTTGCTGACATAGCCTGCTGTCTCCGCTGCTGAGGGAGTGGAAGCCGTCCATGTCGTACCGTCAAAGACCGCCACTTGCACATCCGCCCAGTTCACAGCGTAGGGGAAGGGATGACCGACCATGTTTCAAAAGTTCACTCCGGCAAGCGGAATGACGAGATCAATGGCGAAGCACTGGCCGGAGCCACCGTAGACGGTGCAGTCGGTTGTCGGGGTGGCTGTTCCCTCAAGATTCAGTGTGCCTGCGGCTCTGGAGTACACCCAGTTGCCATCACCCAAGACCAGAGGGTCTGCGGCGGCCATTTCGGCGGGATAACTCTGCGCATTCGCATCCCATTTTCAGCCGATCCAATTCGTGGCATAGGTGCCGAGTTCGCTGTATTGACTGCTGTGCTCTGTGCAGACCGAGCCGAAGGCGAACATGGATTTGACCTTGCGGTGGGCGCACAGAGTTCCGATTTTGTCGCTGATGATTCGGTGTACTTTCGGCATGGTTATGGTTGTGTGGTTCCGCTGCTATTGCTAGGGAATTTTGCGTTTAAGGTCGTCGTAATATGCTTGGTCGATATTAAATAGATGGCTGTTGTAGGAAATAATGCTATCAATACGCTGAAACAGTGCTTCTGTTTTTTTGTCATTGCCAGCCTTCTGAATAGCAAGTGACTGTTGGTACAGTGAGTTTGCTTCCTCGTCACGGCCCTGAATTTTATATAATTCTGCCAGACTGTTGAGAGCAGCCGCCACCTGCGGATGATCATTGCCAAAGGATGTGCTTACAATATTAAGTGAACGCTGATATAGCGACTCTGCTTCGTCATAATGCTCCTGTAATCTATGCATCAGGGCCAGATTGTTTAGGGTGATAGCCGTAGAGGGGTGATTTGTGCCAAGCGTTTTTTCTTTAATTTGAAGAGCACGTAGTATCAATGGGGTAGCTTTTTCGTAATCCCTTTGCAATAAAATCAGAGATATGATCATCACTCATTTCATTGGGCATTTTTGTGAGCCACTCCTGCGCTCTGTCATAGTCGGCAAGGGTACAGGCCATCGTTCCGGCAGCCAGTAGGTAGTCTGGATTGTCCTCCTCTAAAGCAACTGCCTTCTTGTATTGGCGCATAGCCTTGGTATAATCAAAGCGGCCTTCAGCCAATTGTCCGCTTTGATAGGCAGCCAAGGCAACGGACTTTCCTTCCTTGTCCACCACCTCATCAAAAACCTGCTCCGCCGCTTCGGTATCGCCCTGTTCCAAACTTTTTTGTGCTGCTGCAATTCGGGCTTCGGGCAATTGCCCCTTCAGCTCGGCCAAGGCTTTATCCGCAACCTTGCGGCGTTCCTGTTCTTCCTCGTAACTTTTCTGGAGATTAGCCAGCTTTTCCTGCACGCCCTTCAACTGCGCTTCCAGCAGATGGCGTTCCTTGTCATCCTTCACTGTACCTGAGGTCTGTACAGCTAAAAGTCGCTGCTCAACAACCCGCAGCCGTTCTTCATACTGCTGTATTCCAGCGGAGCCGATTATTTTTTCAATGGGTTTCGATACCGCCTCCGGCGTGGCTTTCCAATTCAGAGCTATCCCGCCGATAATCGCCAACAGAGCAAGAACAAAGACTAGAATCATCCCTCTGTGCAGCAGTCGTTCCGTGGCCGGGCCGGTCAGTTTGCTGTTGTTAAGAAACAGCGGCCTGAGCAGCAGGGCAAAGATAAATAACCCAAACCCGGCAAAGACCAGCGGGTGGTGCAGATGTTCAATCCAATTGTTCACACTGTTCACAGATTTTTCCTCTCTCTTTGTTTACCGGCTCAATCTTCAGCGCATCAACCTGTTATCTAATCGCTTATTCAGGTGCTGTCAAAAAGAAATTTTCCCCTTATCTATATCGCTTCTGTGCAATATCGGCAAGAAAAAAAGGATGTTAAGTCGCTGAAAATGGAGAAGGCTATCAGATCATTAGTATCCACCGTTGCACGGGAGAAGTATCGCCGTAATCACTCTGCATCTCGTCTATTTGTCAGTATTCTGAACAGATACCTTATATTCTTCTTGACAAACATATCGCTCCGCCGTATTTTGCCCTGAGAAGCAGTAATCCTTCTCTCTTATCCCGCCTTTATTACAGGCATGGATAACCATGCCTGCCATTCAATGGTGTCCGGCAGTCAACGTCCTCACCAAACCCGTTTTCTACAGCATCTAAATCGTGCCCCGCAACATTGATTGCTGATAAACTGATATCCCCTTATTACGTACCTGAGGAAATTATGAAAAAAAATATTTTTAGCTCTTTGACTGATCATGCAAAATGGGTATTTTCTGGAATTGGCGTATTCTTTATCAGCCTTATTTATAATTACCTGTTCAAACGGTGCAGAAGATAAAAATCATACAACAACAAATATTCCAGGAAAGAATTCAGGGACAACTATAACCGTAGGACAGAATAAAGGGGCAATAAATCCAACCAATAATGCTGCTGAAACAATCAATTATGGAGATAAAGTCTCAGGAGACAAGATCGGCGGAGATAAAATTTTAGGTGATAAGATCGGCGGAGATAAACATGTATATAACTCGCCACCATCATATAGAGAGGCTACAATTGTTCAGGGAGACAATGGAAATCCAGTTGGTGTAACAGACAATCCGAATGTCTTAAATAACGCAATAAAACTGTTAACAAGACTTTCAGCAGGGGAAGACGTAAATATCCAAGAGGCTTACAATGCGACATCTCCTAAATTCATTCTTAATTCAGGAACAGAAATATCTCGCTTAGAATCCTCAGGAACAGGCTTTGCAGAATTTGTAAAAGTCAAGATATTGGAA
>CBDTVG010000325.1:0-3084 GCA_965363745.1 uncultured Candidatus Electrothrix sp.
AAATCATCTGCCAGCCCACGAAAGCAGGACATAGCCGCATGGGTATGGGTGTTGACCAGACCGGGCATGATCAACCCGTGGGGATGAGTGAGGCATTCCGACTGCGGGTATTTATCCGCCAGATCCAGGCCGATTTCAACAATGATGTCACCGGCGACAGCGACCGAGATATTTTTCTGCTCCCGCACCTCTTGGCTGTTGGTGACCAGATAGCGACCGGAAAGTACCAGATTTACGTTTTGATTCATTTTATATCGCAACTCAAATTCTCCTTGCAATTATTATACCATTTTTTCAATAATTCACCTAAGTCGATAAGATTTAATCTATCACTGGATGATATCGAAGCTAATATATTAGAGCATGTATAAGTTGCCCACGGCGTAACAGTTTCAATTGTATCAATGGTTCTTTTTTCCTGAGCAGTTAGATTTTCATAATATCGATAAGCTATCCCTAAAAATTCCTTATCTATGTTGCAAATTTCCACTATATCTTCCCATTCATCCTTATGTTTCCAGTAATTTGCAACAGCATTGATGATTTTGACAATGGGGACACCGCTTTCATGAAAAGGCCCAATTTGAAGGGCTTTTCCTTTTTTTATTTTAAGAACACCGCATGAAGAGGAAATATATTTCTGGCATACTGTAAACCCTAACCCTATATAATACTCTCCTTGATCACACAGGCCAAGCGCATCAGGATCAATAGATTCTCTCTGTGCCTTTTTTATCGAAATATCAATCTTAGAAACTCTGCTATCGATAAGTTGCAAGGCATCTATAAGTTCGCCATAATATATATCTAACATATCTGTCATATCGAAAAAGAATGTATATGTGTTAGCTGAATAGACAAGTGCAATTGATGATCAAAAATGATGTGCAACTAACTTTAATTTTTTATATCTCCCGCACAATCTCCAAAACAAGCTGCTGCAAACGGGGTTCCGCCTGATTAGCCGCCTCAACAATATCATCCAGCAGGATCGGGGTGAAGTTATCCGGGTCATTGACATTAGCCACCACGGATAGACCCAGCACCCGCAACCCGCCGTGCAAGGCGGTGATGATTTCCGGCACCGAGGACATACCCACCGCATCCGCCCCTCCTTGTTTAAGCAACCGAGTCTCAGCCGGGGTTTCCAGACTGGGGCCGGGGATACAGACATAGGTTCCCTCGGTCACCTCGGCAAGCGCAAGTTGACGGGCCGCTCGCCACGCCAGCTCCCGCAGATCAGGATGGTACGGCTCTGAAAGATCCGGGAAGCGCGGCCCCCACGCATCGACATTAGGGCCTCGCAGAGGATTATCCGGCAGCTGATTGATATGATCCTTGAAGATCATGATGGTTCCGGCCTGCCAGGAGGTGTTCAATCCGCCGGAGGCATTGGTGACAATGGCGGTTCGCACCCCGAACAGAGACAGCACTCGGATGGGAAATCCGACATCACGAGCGGAATAGCCTTCGTAATAATGGAATCTTCCCTGGAGAATAGCACAGGGTTTTCCTGCCAAGGTACCGCAGACCAAATTGCCCGCATGACTGGTCACCGTGGAACGGGGGAAATTTGGAATCTCTTCGTAGGGGATGGTGATACTGTCTTCCATCGCTCCGGCCAGATTGCCGAGTCCGGTACCGAGCTGAATCAAAACCTCCGGGATTGTCGACAATCGGGATTGGAGAAAGGCGACCGCCTCTTCCACCTGTTGTTTATGCAATGTGATATCAAACATGGTGTACACGTCAAGTATGAGAATTATGTTGCTTAAAATACAGCTATTCTGCCGAAGCATTTTGGCAGGCTTCATCAAGACGGGTTTCAACATAGCGAACACGCTCTTCGTCCCATTCCTCAATGTCGAAACAAACAGCATCTTCACCGAGCAGACCGCCGGGCACGGCATCGCCTTTTTCTTCAGGATCACTGATCATCTCAGCGTAAAAGCAAACGGAAAGCCAGCGGGGCGTATCTTCAATGACATCAATCATTGCCAGGAGTTTTTGTTCTTTTTCTGCGGAACGGGTGACCCGAAGGGAATAGGTGATTCCGGGACGAGGAATAAATTCAAGGGTGATATTTTCTTTTTGCTCAAGGTATTCTTTGTAATGGAGAAATACCGCTCTATTTTTTTCTGGAGTCACCTGCCAGTCTTCAATAAAGGCGGTCAGCTCCGCATCTGTTTTTTGTGCCATATTCAACCTGCTCGCTCTTTGTGTTGTGAAAATAATATATTTTTTCAGGAAGCAATCTAACGGATTTCATTTTTTTTAACAAGCGGCTTGAATAAGCTCCCTGACCGTTCTAATTGGGAAAAAAATCAACCTGATCATTGCGTATAGTCAGGCTTCAGAGTACATTGCATCTTTCTCTGAATACGCAACTATCCATTTTATCTCACAGAAACAATCAATTGATTCTATGAAACACCCGCTCTTATTCCTGTTGCTGGCCTTGGCCCTGTTGTGGCCGCCCGCTACGCTTCAGGCTAAAAATCAGGGTACAAAAAGGCCTCTCTCCATTGACCCGGAAGCCCTCGCTGTTATTTATTCCGGTCAGGAAAAGATGCACTTTTCCGTCTCTTGGTCAGGCGGGGTTAAAATAGGTGATCTGTACATGACCGTCACCCCAGAAACATCCGGTGACGGCCTTGTTATTACGGCGCAGGTCACCGATTACGGCCTGTTTAAATTTTTCTATCCGGTTGACGACACCTTCACCACCTACGTTCGCGGCCCCCTGAAACTTCCCTATCGTTATGAAGTGCATCAGCTTTAGGGCGACATGGAGGTGCATCGACGCACGACCTATGATCAGGGAAAATTCGAGGTCAGTTATCAAAAACATGATAATCCGCCTACATTGTATAGCATCAGCGGGCCGACCTATAACGAGTTCTCTTCGTTCTTTATAACTCGCGCTCTGCATCTTCGGGCGGAACAGCGACAGACCGTTCCCTCTTTTGTCGATAAAAAACGACATGAGGTCGCTGTAAAGGTATTCGGGGTTGAAAAGAAAGAAACCCTTTTCGGCACAATAGACACCATCAAGGTGATGCCGGAGATGCATTTCAAAGGGTT
>CBDTVG010000326.1:0-3078 GCA_965363745.1 uncultured Candidatus Electrothrix sp.
TACGGGAAAATTCCCGGAAAGTGTGGGACGGGGCGTTCGATACGGCAGGGGCGTGGCATGATGAAGGTCAAGCAGAAGGTTTCGGGTTGTTTCAGGACTTTTGAAGGCGCGGAACGGTTCGCTAGTATCCGGGGATAAATTTCCACGGAAACCCTTTTATTCCCGACGGAAGAAACATAAAAAGGCTACTTACGCTATCTGCGAAAGCGGCCTTTTTTATTAGGCTGAGTAGTTACATTTTTTTTACTTGAGATGGTTAATTACACAGAATTTTCTAGACACCGTTATCGCCACCTTAAGCTCCTCCTTACTTTTTTGCTCGCCGCATGCTGAACAGCGTCGCAAGCATGATCCCAAGCCTTCTTGTAGCTGTGGATCGCCCTATCAAATTTGGCAGCGCCTCTGTAATCATCACCTTTATCCAAGTCTTCATGCGCGTCGGCGATTTCCTCGGCAACTCTCTCCTTCTTACGCAAAACCGGTACGTTTTTCGCTTCAAAGATGAATGTCTCCGCCAGAATTCGGTCAACCCGCACCAGCTTTTCGACAGCCAGATCGGCACAGGCCAAGGCCTCATCACTGATCTCTTCTCCGCCTGAGAGCATAAAGCCGCCAAATCTTCTCGCTCCGGCCACTATTGTATTGCTGCCTCCTTTGTTGATTAAAAGCATTAGCTGTCTGACAGCGTCAGCCTCATGCTCAAAGACCTGTTCGCCGTTTTTGCAGTAGAGGTGGGTCGCATCCATCCAATATTTGTCATTCAAGCTCCTGTTTATCATTTTAATGGCCTCGCCGAATCGCTCTGACTCGTCAACGTGGTCTGACAGGCAGGATTTGGAGTTCTCCTTGATCTCGGTCGGGCCTTGAACTGTAACCGTCATTGATCCGGTAGTGCTGTTGCCGGAATCATCAGTCGCTGTGAAGGTGACCGTTGTCACGCCGAGCGGGTACACCTCCAGCTCGTCGCCGGTGATTTTCACGTCAGCGTCACATGTATCAGTCGCCGTCGGAGTCAAGGGAACCACTGTTCCGGCCGCGTTTTGCATCTCAACAGTCACATCTTCCGACACAACAAGAACCGGAGGCGTAACGTCCTGTACCGTGACCGTCGCTGTCGCACTGCTTGTATTGCCGTTCACATCGGTTGCGGTCAAGGTGACCGTATTATCACCTAAATTATCAGATGTGAATGTATTTGGTGTTACTGAAAGACCTGCGATACCGCAAGCGTCCAAGGAACCGTTATTCACGTCGGCGACGGAGATTGAGGCGGTGCCGTCTGTAAGCTGCACAGTGATGTTTTTCGTCACAACAACAGGAGCAACATTGTCCACAACTGTGACTGTCGCTGTTGCGCTGTTTGTATTGCCGTTCACATCAATTGCCGTCAAAGTGACTGTATTGTTTCCCACATCACCGCAGGTAAAACTTGACGGATCAACGGATAATGATGCGATACCACAGGCATCAGAGGTTCCGTTATCAACAGCATCAGGATTGATTGAGACACTGCCAGCGGCATTAAGCAACACAGTAATATTTTTAGTGAGCACATTTGGCCCGGTAACATCAGCAACTACGACCTGTTGAGTCTGGGTTGATGTATTTCCATTCCCGTCATCAAAAGTCCAAGTTACTATGTGCGTTCCCTGATCGCTGTAGCTCAACGGGTTACTCGTTGTTCCGGTGACAGTGCCAGCACAATTGTCAGTCGCTGTAGGGGTAGCGGTTACAGTTGCGGAACACTCGCCATTCACCTGCGGCAAGGAAGCTGCATTCGGCACCGGAGGCAAATCATCAACTACCGTAACATTTGCGACACAGGTATTGGACAGACCGCCGTCATCGGTAACAGTCAGGGTAACTGCATGTTGCGTGCCCATATCCGAGCAATTAAAATTTGTTTTAGAAAGACTCAATGTTATCGGATCGCCATTCTCCAGATCGGCATCTGGATCAAATGAACCATTGTCAACTTGAGAAGAAGTCAGTACGGCCTGCCCGTTGGAATCGAGATTCAGTACGGAATCTTTGCATTGTGCTTCTGGAGGTTCATTGCTCACAATTTTGAAGCTGCCATGCGGAATAAAAACATTTGAATCCAAAACGTAATCCAAGGCATCTGCAATTACAAGCTTAAGATGATATGATTGACCGGGAACAACCTCTATTTCTGCAGTAGAAAAAACCGTCGTTAAACCGTCCATCTGGGTATCAGGAACAGGACAAGATGCAGGGTTGTTCTGGCAATCATCATTATTGATATAAAACTCGGAATTGTCCTCCTGATTAACGTTATTTATTGATACCGCTGTTTCTGTACCTGGAATCAAGGCAATGTTTTCATCGTCTATAAAAAAAGCAAATGCATCATTAAATTGATCAACATATTCGTTGTATTCCTCAGATGCAAATACATAATTAAACGCTACCGATGCGGTGATTAATCCAGGAGCAGGAACAACCTGATAATCGAACTCCAAAACACATGCGTCGTTTGTCACACCGTCTATCAGAGCACTCAGATCAGCATCACCCGGAGCATTATTTCCTGATTGGATACCACTGTCTAGTTCGAGACCACGACTGTCATTAGGACCGATGACATTCGCAATATTACCAGTGCTTAAGATAATTCCCTCTGTAAGTCGTACAGCCGTTTCGCCATCTCTAAATGTACCGGAAGCACGTTCAACGCAGGTGAGGATAATATTATCAACAGTAATATTCTCTCCAAGCATTTCGTACACCAAGTCCTCAGCAGTTGGTGTACTATCCGTCGTTATCGAAAAACCGTTTCCAGCACAAAAAAGAACTGCGCTGATTACACTACAACTTATTACTTTTTTCATATTTCTCCTCCTAAAAATATTTATTAAAAACGTAACTACTGCTCTGTCAAAGTTGAAATGGTGGGTTCGTATCAGATATACTTCTTGTTATAATTGATCATTATCTCAAACGAAACTCCGCACTTGATAAAATATCCACAAGCACCCGAATTCTAAAATTTTCAGAACTTCTTTTAAGAATAAACCATTAACAATGGCATGTCAATAATTACATAAAAACAATCAG
>CBDTVG010000327.1:0-3076 GCA_965363745.1 uncultured Candidatus Electrothrix sp.
AATCAACCAATCAAGACCTGCGGCCAAAAAAATGCCCAGCGTATAGGCAATCAGGTCAGACCATAAAAAGCCGAAGCCGAGCACCAAAGCCAGCAACCGAATTGAACGTAAATACTCCAGCCAAGCCGGATGAAACAGCTGTGATACTTCGATCAGGTAAGCGGTGAGAAGAGCAATGCAAAAGGTGCTTTTTGTTGTGCGGCGAAACAGCAGGCCGTAGAGGAAAAAGACCAGCATGGCCCAGAGAAAATCTCCGAAATAGAGAATATACCAGTGTGGTAAGAAGTGCGGAAGGAGTCTGGCGGGCAGGCCGAGCGTAATAATCAAGCTGATCAAGGGGATATAAATTGGTAAGTTGCGTTTCACTCCAGTCATTGCGAAATCCTATAACCGATCCATATGATTGGCATGACAGATAGCCACGGCCAAGGCATCAGCGGCATCGCTGCTTGGTGCGCCGCTGAGGCCCAGCAGGGTGCGCACCATATGCTGCACCTGCTCCTTTTGGGCATGCCCATACCCGGCGACGGCCTGCTTCACCACCCGGGGCGTGTAATCATGCACCGGCAGGCCTTGCTTCATGGCCGCCACCACAGCTACGCCCTTGGCCTGACCGAGCTTCAGAGCCGAGCGGACATTATGAGCCACAAACAGGTCTTCCACTGCGGCGACCTCCGGCTGGTGTTGCTCCATGACCTCGGAGAGCCCTTCGAAAATCACCAGTAATCGGCGAGAAAAATCCTTTTCTTTTTCAGCACGGATGGTGCCACAGGTGACAAAACCTAATCCCGGCCCCTGCTTATCAATGATACCGTAGCCGGTAATCCGGGAGCCGGGGTCAATGCCGATGATTCGCACCGGCCCGGATAGCCGCTGAAGGAGCTGGGTACTGCCTATGACAAGGCCTCTATGATCTCATCGGCAATATCGAAATTGGCATGTACCTTTTGCACATCATCGTGATCTTCAAGATTATCCAACAGCTTGAGCAGATTCTTGGCCGGTTTTTCTTCAGTGACCTCTACGGTGTTTTTCGGCACCATAGAAAGAGAGGCCGAAGCCATCTTGACCTCACTTTTCTCCAGCGCATCCACCACATCATTGAAGTCTTCTGGGGCGGTCAAAATCTGAAAATTCTCCTCATCCTCGACCACGTCTTCGGCACCGGCTTCAATGGCCAAATCCATCAACTCATCCTCATCCACGCCTTCGGCATCAACGACGATCACGCCTCGCTTGTCAAACATCCAGGCCACGCAGCCGGACTCGCCCAGGTTACCGTTGCTCTTGGCGAAGAAATGACGGATGTCCGCCACGGTTCGGTTTTTATTATCGGTCATGGTATCTACCAGCACAGCGACACCGCCGGGGCCATAGCCCTCATAGAGAATTTCTTCGTAAATCGCGCCGTCAAGGTCACCGCTTCCCTTCTTAACGGCCCGGTCAATATTGTCCTTGGGCATATTTTCTGACTTGGCAGTAGTGATGGCACTGCGCAGCCTGGGATTGCCGTCGGGATCGCCGCCGCCCATCTTGGCGGCTATGGTGATCTCTTTGATCAGCTTGGTAAAAATCTTGCCTCGTTTTGCATCGTTGGCACCTTTCTTCCGCTTAATGGTGCTCCATTTTGAATGTCCTGACACTGTTGCTTCTCCTTCTTTGCTTTTTTAAATCATGTATAAAATATCAAACCGACATAGCCGGTGTTTTCCTTTAATTGCTAACCGACAAGGCGCACTTTTCCCGATTTCTGCCTAAATTCAGCAAAATTTATGAGGTAATCAACTTAAATTATTCAATTGAGAATACAGTTTTGAAATTTCGTCACGAAGAGATTTAACAAGAATTTCACTATGTAGAGTATTCGAAAAGTGCTTATATTTACTTTCGCTCCAAGCCTCGCTTTCTCTCTGAGCCTGACTAAGTTGGCCTTCTTTTTCTTGAATTTTATTCGTCAATTCTTGCTTAGTTGTCAAAATAGTTCTCCATGTTGATATCTCCGTAAAGGCATCTCTCGTCCAAAAGTCACTACCGCCTGAATCCCTTCCCCAGCACAAACACCTCCCGACTTTCCTTACGGGAGCTCTGCGGCTTAACCACCTTGACCGTGGTGAACTTCTGTTTACATTCTTGGATAAATTCAGGAGTATCGCCGCCCTGAAAAATCTTACAGTAAAAGCTACCGTTCTCATGAAGCATCAGCCCGGCAATCTCCAAGGCTCGGCGACAAAGTCGTAAGGACTGCTGATGATCAGCAAACTGGTTGCCCGTGGTTCTCGGTGCCATATCGCTGATCAAAGCATGAAAGCCAGGCCATTGTTTGCGCAATTCCGTAATTAGCTCATCAGCATAGACATCATAACAGAGCCAGTGAATTTCAGCATTGTCTTTTTGAGATGGGATATCAGTATATTGCAGATCAACTCCCACCACGGCACCCTGAGCCCCGACAATCTTGGAGGCATACAAACTCCAGCTACCCGGATGACAGCCCAGATCCAGCACCCGCTGTTTTTTCTTCAGCAACTTATGCTTCTGTTGCGCCTCTTCCAGCTTGTAGACAGAGCGGGCCGGATAATTTTCCTTTTTGGCCTTGTTAAAATAAAAATCTTGTTCTTTGCGCATAATTGCAATGAGAGTTGTTCTTTAATAAGGAAGATTGAAATTTCATAGTGCCGCAACGATTATGAACATCTCTTCAAGAAAAATTCAACTTGAAAATGCATTGAAACAGCTTGCGACCTTCAATGCCGATTTTGTTCCGTCTGTACGCCCCAACGCATCGTCCTGTTTTGTTGAGATAAAACCGCATTCAAGTCAAAGAGCGGGCCATGAAATAAAGGGGATGATAGGTTAAACGAACTGACTGCTCAACACTGAACCGCTGTCTGTATTCACGACAAAAATGCTGCAAATATTGACGAGTCCAGGGGGTACGGCTAACAGCGTTGACACCGGTTTGGCGCAGGTGATGAAGGACATCAATCGGTTCTGAAAAAGAAAAGACCTCCTGTCGCTCACCGCTGTGCTCAAGCCTGCAATATTTACTCAGCATAGCTTCTATCTGAGAAAGAGA
>CBDTVG010000328.1:0-3068 GCA_965363745.1 uncultured Candidatus Electrothrix sp.
GAAGAGACAACCGATACGATCCCAAAATGAGTTTGATTGGGTTGGTCGCTTTAAACCGCATTTATGACAAAATGTCTTAATCATTTCCCTCTCCATTTTTGATCTTATTCGTGCCCGACACCACTTTCATATCAAGCGTTGATATTGGTAGTGTTAATCTCTTGAGGGTCGATTTCCACCTGTTGTATACCTGATTCCTGTACATCGCTGATCTCTGGTTAGTCTGGGTGAAAGATCCAGGGGAAATCCCTGACGGAAGAGACAGTCGGAGGGTTTGGCAGACGGTTGGAGGTTTGGCGAGACAATCAATCTTGCAAGATCGAGGTGAAGCAGGTACTTGTCACCTAACCATATCTCAGTTAAAATGACTTTCCTACAGTAGTAAAACCATCAGGAGGGGTCTAACGATGATAAAGGCGATACTGTTTGCGGCAGCAGCCCTGGCTGCTCTATTGGCGGTACCACTGGAAGCGGCAGATTTAGTTGCTGGTAAGAAGGTATTATTTGTCAGTTCGTATCACGATGGACTGGCAGGCGCTGACGATGTGGTGGCGGGTGTTAAAGAAGGATTCCAAGGTAGCGGCGTCAAAATGACGTTTACATACATGGATACCAAGCGCAACCCTTCAGAATCGTTCGCCAAGGAGTCAGCGCTCAGGGTCAAGGCGGAAATCGAGAAGCTTCGTCCCGATATCGTGATCGCAAGCGATGATGCAGCAGCAAAATACTTGATTCAACCATACTATCGTGATGTTGACCTGCCGGTCGTGTTCTGCGGCGTGAACTGGGATGCCTCGGTCTATGGTTTCCCCAGCCGAAACGTCACTGGAGTCAATGAGGTGGAGCTGGTGCCGCAGATGCTACGCTTGCTCAAGGTTTATGCACGTGGTGATCGGATGGGTTTTCTTGCCGCCGACAACCTTCCCGAACGCAAGAACATCGAGTTTCACAAAAAACTCTTCGGGCTGTCGTATTCAACCGGCCATTTCGTCAAGACATTCGCCGAGTACAAGGCGGCCTACCTTCAACTGAATAAAGAGGCGGACCTTATTGTCATGCTGAGCCCATCAGGAATCACGGGATGGGATGACGCTGAAGCCAAAAAATTTGTTTTAAAGAACGCCACTATTCCGAGCGGATCAATGGTGCCATGGGCCGCTCCATACAGTTTGCTTACCTTTAGCCAGATTCTCAAGGAACAGGGCACTCTGGCTTCGGGCATAGCCTTGCGCATTCTGCGCGGTGAACGACCCATTGATATACCGATTACGGAAAACACCGGCGGCAAGCTCTACATCAACATGCCAATTGCGATGCACCTGGGCATAACGTATGAGACGAAGCTGCTGAGACTTGCTGAGATTATCCGATGACGGGCGGCCTAAAGCGTCAGCTCAATCTGCTTGCTGTCGGTGTCATCCTTGCCGTGTCTCTTTTTATTTCGCTCGCTGCGGTGGTTGCAATGGATCGCCTGGCACATCAACTCAGTGCGGCGCGGATGCTTTCAGAGCTAAGCTGGATACGGTTCGATGTGGGCGATACGCACAGAATACTCAAAGATACCGGTGTCGATACCCTAAAGTCCTATCTTGATAGCGCTCAACAGGAAATCATACAGAAGTTTCGAGATTTTCGAATCGGGGATACCGGGCGGCTTTACCTCGTATCCGATGAAGGCCGGATCGTATCTGCCCCGAGTGACCGCCTAGCTACTGATCTAGGTGGGCCAGCACTTGAACTGGTCATCCGGGAAAAGGTTGGTCATGCAAAGTTGATGATTGCGGGCAGTCCGTCCATTGTCTATTTCGATACTTTTCCCGAATGGCACTGGCGGATTCTTCTTGTCATTTCGGAAAAGGAAATCAACGCAGAGCGCGACAACTTCATACTGATTGCCATATTGATCCTGCTCTTTAGCGCCTGCGCTGGCGTATTTGTTTTTGCGCGGGTCGCCAACGGCTTTGTTCTGCCAATCCTTGAACTGGCAAAGAAGCTTTCGGGAATGAAGGAGGATCAACTCGGGCAGCAACTTGAGGTGAAACATCGCAGCAAAGAGGTAGGGATCCTGCTCAGTGCCTTTCGCAGGTTGTCGGATCGGCTGCTTGCGGCTAAAAATACACTTCAGGAACAGAATGAAGAGTTGCAGGTAAGAAAAGAGGAACTGCAAAGTCAGAACGATGAACTCCTTTCGGCAGGAGCAATGCTGCGGCAAAGCGAGCAACGACATCGTTCCATCCTGCATACCGCAATGGACGGCATCTGGTTATTAGATAAACAGGGGCGCTTTTTTGAAGTGAACGAGACCTACTGCCGGATGAGCGGTTACAGTATGCAGGAACTGCTTACCATGTCTATTTCAGATGTCGAGTGTCTTGAGACAGCCAGCGATACCGCTGCCCATATCAAAAAGATCATGGAGCAGGGGGAAGATCGTTTCGAGTCGCAGCATCGCCGCAAGGATGGCAGCATTTACGACGTCGAAGTCAGTGTTCAGTACCGCCTGGTTGATGGCGGACAGTTTGTGGTTTTCCTGCAGGACATCACCGAGAGCAAGCGGGCGAAAGAGGAGCTACGGGAGAGTGAGAAAAAACACCGTACATTATTCGAATCAATGGAGCAGGGAGTAGTATACCAGAGCGAAACTGGATCAATAATTTCTGCTAATCCAGCAGCCGAACGTATTCTGGGCCTGAGCATCAATCAGATGCAGGGGCGGACATCAATTGATCCACGTTGGAAAACGATTCACGAGGACGGTTCTGATTTTCCGGGAAAAACCCACCCTGCAATGGTTGCATTAAAATGTGGTAAACCGGTAAAAAATGTAATCATGGGGATTTTTAATCCACAAAATGAAAGTTACAACTGGGTAATTGTTAATGCGATCCCCCAATTCAAATCAGGAGAAAATGAACCATATCAAGTTTATGCAACTTTAGCAGACATAACGGAGAATAAAAAGGCGGAGAGAGAGAAGGTAAAGCTAGAGTCACAACTCCAACAATCACAGAAGATGGAATCAATCGGCACATTAGCAGGTGGTATTGCTCATGACTTCAATAATATCC
>CBDTVG010000329.1:0-3064 GCA_965363745.1 uncultured Candidatus Electrothrix sp.
AGGGCCATGAAGCTGAAGGGCTGGCCCGTGAGCAACAGGCCTGCTGACACGCCGATGATGGAAAGAGGTACACAGAGAAAGATGATCAAAGGCTGGCGGAGGGAGTTGAACAGACAGATCACCGTGACCACCATGGCCAGAAAAGACAGCGGCAGAACTTGACCGAGTTTTTGTTGCGCTTCACTGGAATTTTCATACTCGCCGCCCCATTCCAATGCATAGCCTGGGGGAAGTTTCATAGCCTCAATCTGCGGGCGAAGATGCTTGAACAGGGGACTGGCGAGGCCGATTTTCGGGTCGCATTCAACGGTAATGGTTCGCATCCGATTTCGTCGGTGGATGATGCCGTTTTCCCACTCCACCTTGTTTGTAGAAACCAACTGGGAGATGGGAACCATTTTTCCGGTTAGTGGGCTCCCTACCTGAAGGCTCCGCATGCTTTCCACGTCAAGCCGTTCAGCCTCCGGAGGCCTTGAGACGATGGGGATCAGCTTGTTATTCTCGCGATATACGCCTACCGCTAGTCCGCTGAAGGACATGTTCAGGGTTTGATTTAGATCGGAGCGAGAAATGCCTACTCGTCGTGCCCGCGCTTCTGTGAATTTCGGGCGGATCAGCTTGACCCGCTGCCGCCAGTTGTCCCGAATATCCTTGGATCTGCTGTCGGCCCGCATAATTGCCTGGGCCTGATTGGAGAGCTGGCGGAGGATTGTTGGATCCGGCCCGCGAAACCGTGCCTGGATTTTAGCTCCGTCTCCTGGCCCTAGAACAAATTTCTTGGTTTTCGGTTCGGCATCAGGGAAGTTTTCATGCAGGAAGTTTTCGATTTCCGGGAGTATTTTGTCAATGACTTGATAATCCTGAACAGTGACAAGGAGCTGCCCGTAGGAGGTATTAGGCATTTCTGGACTGTAAACCAGGGTGAATCGAGTTGCGCCGGAACCGATAAACGCAGCCACAGAGCTCACCTCTTCTCTGCCCATCAGATATTGCTCTATTTTTCGCATATCCTCGGCTGTTTCCTGAATATGAGTGCCTTCAGCCCGCCAGTAATCAATCAGAAATTGTGGGCGGGTAGATGAGGGGAAAAAACTTTCTTTCACAAAACCGAAGCCGTAGACAGAGATTGCCAGGAGTACGATCATCAAGAGGCTGGTGAGCTTGCGCCATTGCAGGCAGGCTGTGAGTATTTTTTTATACAGCTGAAAGAGTATACCGCCGTAAAGTTTCTGTTTCTTTTTACCCGACGCGCTTTTCAGAAGCATGGTGCAGAATAACGGGGTCGCAGTGACAGCCAGAACCCAGCTCATCATCAGGGAAATTAGGATGACCTGGAATAGGGAACGGCAGAATTCTCCTGTGCCTCCGGGGGCAAAACCTATCCCGGCAAAGGCGAACACCGCCACCACCGTGGCTCCGAACAGTGGCCACATGGTCTGAGCCACAACCAGTGAGGCGGCTTGTCGGCGACCCATGCCTTTTTGGACATTGATCAGGATGCCTTCGGTGACCACAATAGCGTTGTCTACCAGCATGCCTAGGGCAATGATCAGTGCGCCAAGAGAAATTCGTTGCAGATTGATTGCGTAAATATCCATAAAAATGAAGGTGGAACCGACCGTGAGTAGCAGGATCGCCCCGATGATAAGTCCGCTACGGACACCCATGAAAAGCATTAGCACGCCGATGACAATGGCCAAGGCCTCGGCTAGGTTGACCGCAAAGCTGTTCACGGATTTTTTTACCCCTTCAGACTGATACGAAACAATCCCCAACTCCATGCCCACAGGACGATTCGCCTCAAGTTCGCTCAGCCGTTGTTGGATACCTTCTCCCATTGTTACAACATTGCCACCGGATACCGTGGAGATACCCATGCCGACAGCGGAACGACCGTTGAAGCGCATCATGCGCTCTGGAGGATCGGCATAGCCTCTGGTGACCTTTGCCACGTCTCCCAAAGTGATGATGCTGTCGTTTCCGCCGCCGTGAACCAGCAGGCCGCTGATTTCTTTCACAGAGGAAAACATGCCTGTAGGGGATATGCGGATATATTCCGTCCCCACCTTGACCTGGCCCGCCGGAGAGACTGCGTTCTGCCGGTTCAGAGTGCTGTAAATTTCCTGCTGGGAAATTCCCAGTTCAGCCATGCGTGAACGAGACATTTCTACATAGATGACTTCCTGTTGCGTCCCGTAAAATTCAATTTTAGCCACATCTTTGACGAGCAGGAGTTCCCGTCTGAGATCGTCTGCATAATCTTTGATCTCTTGGTAGGAATAGCCGTCTCCGGTGATGGCGAAAAGCACGCCGTAGACATCGCCAAAATCGTCCTTCACCATGGACGGCCCGGCACCTGGCGGCAGGATTGCCTGAGCGTCTCCCACCTTGCGACGTAGCTCATCCCAGACCTGAGGCAGGGTGTGTTTGTCGTATTTATCCTTCATCTCCACCGTGACAATGGAGACCCCGTTTCGGGATATTGAGGTTACCTTGTCCAGCTGACCCATCTGCTGAACCGCTGTTTCAATGACATCTGTGACCTCTTCTTCAACTTCGGTCGGCGAGGCCCCTGGGTACTGGGTCACCACTAGAGCCTGTTTGATGGTGAACTCTGGATCTTCCAATCTTCCCAATCGCTCATAGGAGAGAAACCCACCCCCGAGGAGAAGGAAGACAAACAGTAGGGTAATGGTTTTTTTCTGAATAGCATATTCCCCGATATTCACTTCCGACCTCCCTGCTCGCTCTCAATAAACCGCACTTTCATATTTTCCTGAAGAAAATGTACCCCGGCAGCGGCGATGGTCTCACCGTTTTTAAGTCCCTTGGTGATGAGGATATTTTTTCCAGAAAGTCCTTGCGTTTGAATTGCACGCTTGGAAACGGTCATGCTCTGTCGATCCACAATCCATGCGTACTTTTTATCCAGTTCATCAGCGAAAACCGCCTCCACAGGAATGGACAACTTGGATGCATCTGCTGTTGTATCGGCCTTGAAGCGTGCGATTATGGTGGCGGTCATACCTGGTAGCAGGCTGACATCTTTTGGGGAAGGCATGCT
>CBDTVG010000330.1:0-3063 GCA_965363745.1 uncultured Candidatus Electrothrix sp.
CGACGGCCAGGATGGTGGCGGCAATTGCTGAAAATCTTGTCAATATCGCCAGCCAGCATGATCAGCAGCTATTGCTCAGAAGCGGCAACCATATAGATTTTCTTGACATCTATGGCGAGCTGTTGGAGCGACGGAATCAATACCGCCAAGTGTATGAGCGTCGGCAAAAGCTGTTGCGCAACTTACGAAAATTTCAGGAGCGAGAGCGGGACAAAGAGCAGAAGCGTGATTTCCTTAAGTTCCAGCTCAAAGAAATTTTCGAAACCGCACCTTTGCTAGGGGAAGACGAACAACTTATTCAGGAGCGTGATCTGCTCAAGTCGTCAACCATCTTGGCCGAATTGGTCGGAAAAAGCTATTCTCCGCTCCAGAAAAACATATCTGCGGATCTAACTCAAATCAGAAAAAATATGGAGCAGGCCGCAACACTTGATCCTCAGCTGAAGGAGCTTGCCGATCAGAGCCGCTCGGTCTGTTTTGAAATTGAGGATCTGGAAGGAAATATGAAGGCCTACCTTGATTCCATTCCCACAAATAAAAACAGAATAGATGAAATCGCAGCCCGGCTCGCCCAGCTTCGGCAACTACAGCGGAAATACGGAACAACCTTGGAAGAGGTTCTGACTTTTTCCGAGAAAGTTCAAAACGAGCTGAACTTCCTTGATAATCTGGATCAGGAGATTGAGATTCTGGAAAAAGAACTGCTTGAAGTCGCTGAGGAACTTTGGCGCAAAGCGGAAAAATTGTCCATGAAGCGTTGTCAGGCGGCGGACAGGTTGGCTGAAGCTATGCGGGCGGAATTGGTGTCGCTCAGTTTTCATCAGGCCCAATTTGAGATCTCGGTGGTCGTTGCCGATCTATCTGATAGTGCTGATATCATGAACACATCAGCTTTGTCCGCAACCGGGTGCGATACGGTTGCATTTCTTTTTTCCGCAAATCCGGGTGAACCGCCTAAGCCGCTAGTTGATGTTGTCTCCGGCGGAGAACTCTCCCGCCTTATGTTGTCCATGAAATGCTTGCTTGCCCGGCGGGACAAGGTGGACACGGTGATTTTTGATGAGATTGATGCTGGCATCGGCGGTGAGGCCGCTGAGGCAGTGGCCCGTAAAATTGACGAGCTGGCCGGGCATCACCAAGTCCTCTGCATCACCCATCTTCCCCAGATTGCCGCTTATGCGGATGCCCATTTGGTAGTGGAAAAAAAGGTGGAGAACAACCGTACCTACACCACGATCCGCCGTCTGTCCCGACAGGAACGGGCGGGAGAACTGGCCCGTATGCTTGGAGGAGATAGTCCTACTGAGCAAACCCTTCTTTTCGCTGAAGAATTAATGGAAGGAAAAAAGAAAAACAGAGATAATTTCAGGAACAATCAGCCATGACACAAACAACGGCTTTAGGGCTTTTTTCCGGCGGTCTGGACTCTATTCTCGCCTGTCGAATCATCGCCGAACAGGGCATACAGGTGCGGGCCTTAAAATTCGTCACTCCTTTTTTTGATCATGAGCTACTGCTCAGGGAACAGGAATACCGGCTGGAAGTGGAGCAAAAATACGGCCTCAAGGTAAAGCTGATTGATTTGAGTGAGGGCTATATTGAACTCTTGCGCAATCCCACGCATGGGTTTGGCAAAAATTTTAATCCCTGCGTGGATTGCAAAATCATGATGCTCCGGCGAGCCAAAGAGCTGATGGCCGAATATGGTGCCTCTTTCCTGATCACCGGCGAGGTCTTAGGTCAACGGCCTATGTCCCAGCGGCGTGACACCCTGAATGTTATTGAACGGGATGCCGAGTGCAGGGATATTCTGCTCCGGCCTCTGTCCGCTCAACTGATGCGCCCTACCTTGCCAGAACTGGAGGGGCTGGTGGATCGCGAGCGGCTTTACGATTTTTCTGGACGCAGTCGGAAGCCGCAGATCGCCTTGGCCCGTGAATTAGGAATTACGGGTTTTCCCGCACCCGCTGGGGGCTGTGTGCTCACCGATCCCAATCTTGCCGGTCGTATTCATCGATTTTATGCGGGCCTGTTCATGATCCGTCAGGAGGACATCACGACTGCGGATATTCAACTTCTCCTCTTGGGTCGCCAGTTCCGTCTGCCTGGTGGTCACTGGTTGGTACTGGGTCGTAATGAGCAGGAAAATGATCGCCTTGCGGAAATGTGTACATCTGACGACTGGTTATTATTTATGCCTGAACGTCCCGGCCCTACAGCCTTGTTGCGCCGAGCCGGAACCATGATAACTCAGCCTGATGATAAAACCGCAGTCCTCGCCTCGGTTGCCGGACTGGTCGTCCGCTATGGCAGAAAGACTGCGGGCGAACTGCCGCCGGGTGAGGTGCTGTTCAAAGAAGGTAATGGCGAAAGAATGTTGCGGGCGGAAGCTCTTGCTGATGCTGTTTTTCAGGATTGGGTTGTTTGAATACGGTTTGTTGGATATGTCAACTGAGCACGAGTTGTCAGGTTAAACGGCATTTTCTCTTCATTTCAACCTGTAGGGACGAAAAATTTTTCGCCGCAGCATTGCCATGTACATGGAAGATAAAATTCTATGCACGGTGGGAGCATTCCATAAAAGTCGGTTAAATAACACTTGCCGCATTGAGTGAAAAAACATGCTCTCTCAGCATGTTCCATCGACCTGATTTATACTCAATACCTTCGCCAAATGAGAAAAATGGGTAAAAATGCATGGTGTGCCTTCCTGTAACTATCTAATTTTTGGTCGTCATTGAAATGATTTTTTTGGAAAAATTCGGTCAAAATACATTTTGGCGAAGGTATTAATTGACCAATCGGTGAGAAATCAGGGGGAATAATTTTTATTTCGGAGCTTCGGAGAATGGTCATCAAACCGAAATTCGTACTTGCAATCCCCTCTGAAACGTCTGTCAACACTCTGGCCGTTTCTGTCCTGTGACACATCATGAACAGCAATTCCCGAAGTGACGATAACATAATAAAGTAATCTTACTTTATCATGTTATGCAACCTCAACGAGGCATTTTATTTCCATGGGGCAGGGTATAAACCTTCGCCTTTAGGCGGAAATGTCTT
>CBDTVG010000331.1:0-3046 GCA_965363745.1 uncultured Candidatus Electrothrix sp.
CCTGATTGCCTATACGCTGGGCATTTTTTTGGCCGCAGGTCTTGATTGGTTGATTTTAACTTCGCAAAAAACGTAGCTATGGCTGATCTGAAAAAATTACCGGTCGGGTTGCAAAGTTTTCCTGAACTGATTGAGGAAAACCATATCTATGTCGATAAAACCCGCTTAATCTTGCAGATGATCACCAGCAGGAAGGCGGTTTTTCTCTCTCGGCCCCGTCGTTTTGGTAAATCCCTGTTAGTGTCCACTCTGGCTGCCATCTTCCAAGGACGGAAAGAGCTGTTTAAAAACCTATGGATCGGAAAATCAGATTTTGATTGGCCATGCCATCCGGTGATCAGAATTGATATGTCCAAAGTAATTGCGGACACTGGGGAGAGCCTCAAGGCCGGGATTATTCATCAGCTTCGGATAGCCGCTGAGGCCAACGCTGTTGAGCTTGTACCTGAAACCGAGCCCGCCTATGTCCTTGACCGGTTGATCCAAGATCTTTCCAAGCAAAATAGAGTAGTTGTCCTGATTGACGAATACGATAAGCCCATTTTGAATCATCTTACTGATCCCAAGAAAGCAATGGCGATCCGGGATGATCTACGCAATTTTTTTGCGATCCTCAAGGCCCAGGATGCAAATCTGCGTTTTGTCTTTCTGACCGGTGTTAGCCGTTTTTCTCGGGTGTCCATTTTTTCCGATATCAACCATCTGAGTGATCTTTCTATGGCCAGGAATTACGCTACCCTGCTTGGCTATACCCAAGTAGAACTGGAGTCATTTTTTACTGACTGGATTAGCAAAACAGCGGTTGAGCTGGGTCGTGAGCAGCAGGATTTTTTGCAATCGGTTAAAACATGGTACAATGGCTACTGTTTTCATCAGGACAGCGAAACTGTCTATAATCCTTTTTCCTGTCTCCAGCTCTTTGATTTTGCTGAATTCAGAAATTGGTGGTTTGAAACGGCGACACCAAAATTTCTGATCGACCTGATCCAGAAAAATAGCTATGATGTTAAATCGCTGGAGGGGAAGCAGGTGGGAGGAAACGCCTTTGCGACTTTTGATGTGGAGCGGCTTGATGTGGTGGCTTTGCTGCTCCAGACCGGATACCTGACGATTCAGAAGTATCATCCTGTTCGGCGGCTCTATACCTTGAATTATCCGAATCGTGAGGTGCGTGAATCCTTTCTCACCCATTTGGCGGAAATGTTTTCTGGCAAGGAGGCTGGTGCTGTCACCGATGAGCTCTGGCGGTTGCATGATGCCTTGGACAGAAATAAACCTGCTCTGTTTTTTAAAATTTTGTCTTCCATCTTTGCTTCAATTCCCTACGCCGACCGGGAGCTGAACGAGCATTATTACCAAAGCCTGTTTTATCTGATTTTTCGTTTGATGAGCTTGAATATACGGGCGGAGGTACATACCAACACAGGTCGAATTGATACGGTGATTGAACTTGATTCCGGGGTGTGGATTTTCGAGTTTAAGTTCAACCGCTCAGCGGATGCTGCTTTACGGCAGATGTATGAAAAGAACTATGCCGATCCTTGGCAGGGTGATGCAAGACCTGTTCGTCTGGTGGGGGTGAATTTTGATTCGGCGAAGCGGAATATTGGGGAATCGAAGGTGGAGGCACATGGGGGAGATTGTGAGTGAACATCTAACGGCTGATCTTGAAGGAGTTGTCATGGTTCGGGATAACGATGCCAGTGCTTCTGTCCGAGAGCGTGAGATTGAGAAGGCTTTACGTGAGGTTGAAGCTGATTATCGCCAAGGCAGATTTGTTGTTGAGAGTGTAGAAAAACATATTCATCGCATAAAACAGTCTGAGATTACATAGCATGGCGAATAAGAAAAAACTGGAAATACGTCGGCAGGGTGTTGAGGCGCAGAACACATGGCGGAAGGAAAATTCTGATGCGAAGCTGGATGTCCTGAAATTGCCGGAGCAGGAGAGGGCGGAATATGAACGATATCAGGATAATTTGCATTATCGGGCAAGCATGGTCCATTCATCGTATTATCTTGGCAAGAAGGAGGGCAAGGGTGAAGGCCGGGCAGAGGGAGAGCAACAGAAGGCCGTGGAGATTGCCAATAATTTGATTGACGTGTTGGATGACGAGACGATTGCGGAGAAGACGGGGCTGAGTGTGGAGAAAATAGCGAGAATACGGGAGGAACAGCTTAGATGAGCATATTTTCTGCGGATTCTAGATGGACTGTTGCTGCTATTGGTTTTGTTGGTTCTATTGCTAGTATTGCTTCTCTTGATGCTACTGTTGTTGCTGTTGGTATAGTTTCTGTTGTTAGTTGGAACACTTTTGCATCAAGCGAAGTCAACGCAAAAGTACAGGAGGCAGAGAAAAAAGCCTATGAGATTGACCCTGAAGAAATAAAAAAGACGATATCGTCTCTGCATAAATCTCAGGAAGGACTGAAAGAACAGGCTGACAGTATCAAAACGATTATTCAGGAAAGTCAAAATGTTATAGAAATGGGCCGGCTGTTTAATTTATACAGCAAGCAGATTGAAAAATACCAGATAGAAACTAGAAGCCGCGCAACGTGGTCATTTATTTTCGCTATTTTGTCTATGTGCGCTGGCATGGGCTTCATATTCTGGGGCGGCCAGTTCATCCTTTCAGCAGAAGGTGCCAACCACGTTGCCGCAGGTGCCGCCATTTCCGCCATCGGCATCAGCGCATATATCACCAAAACCTTCCTTGATGTCCACAAGCTCTCGCTCACTCAGCTGAATCGCTACTTCACTCAGCCGGTCATTAATGATCATATCGTGATGGCCCAGCGGTTGGCCGAAGACGTGCGTGACGACGAGGTGCGCAAGAAATCTTACGAAAAAATTATCGCCAGCGTTACGGCTCTGATCGACTCTACCAATGCGGAACTGCATAAAGGCAATATGAAATGATAGCAACCCTCTCGGGAACACTCCTCCACAAAGACCCGGCCTCAATCGTCATTGACGTGCAGGGAGTCGGCTACGAAGTCCAGCTCTCCAGCCGAACCTACGACAAGCTGCCCCCGGAAGGCG
>CBDTVG010000332.1:0-3042 GCA_965363745.1 uncultured Candidatus Electrothrix sp.
AAGGTTGTTATGGTGCGCCTGTATGTCAGGCGACTCTTTCCACACAACGAACCATGCCACCTTCATCCTGAAAAAACAAGCAATTTTACGGGCTGTTCGCCCATTTTCTACCTATATTTCGCAGAACCACCAGAGTGCCTTTCCAGCGACCACTCGACATGGAGCCAAAGCATTGCCTCGGACAATATACACCCCACAGTGCTTTGCTGTTTACTTTTACCCTGCGTCATGTTTAATATGTCCCCTTATCATCGCATCTTTGTTTATTATTCTGTTTTATCTTTAACAGAATTCGCCTGAATAAAAAAACGGCGGCAAACGATGATATTCATCATTATATAAAATAGCTGGATGTCACAAATCAGTATATGTTGTACGGACATAGATGCTGACCGATGTACCGACGAGTGTATGACTGAGCTACATATTTTCAGGAGAAATACGCAGTATGCCATTTACCACATTAGGTCTCTCGACCGAATTATTGAAAGCGGTCGCCGAGCAGGGCTATGAAAAACCCACACCGATTCAGGAGAATGCGATCCCGGTCATTCTTGACGGAAAGGACATCATGGCCGGCGCGCAGACCGGCACGGGAAAAACAGCCGGATTTACCCTGCCGCTCCTCCAACTGTTGAATCAACAGAAATCATCAGGAAAACGTCGAGTACGGGCATTAATCCTGACCCCGACCCGTGAACTCGCGGCGCAGGTCAACGAGAGCGTAACAACCTACAGCAAATACCTGTCCTTACGCTCCACGGTTATTTTCGGTGGAGTTAAAATCAACCCTCAAATCAATCAACTCCGTCAAGGCGTTGATATTTTAGTGGCCACACCGGGACGGTTGCTGGATCATCTTCAGCAGAAGACCTTGGATCTGTCCAGCGTTGAAATACTGGTGTTGGATGAAGCGGATCGCATGCTCGACATGGGTTTTATTCGGGATATTCGCAGAATATTGGCCGCACTTCCGAAAAAACGACAGAACCTCCTCTTCTCCGCCACGTTTTCCAACGAGATGAAAAAGTTTTCTGACGGCCTCCTCAACGCCCCTGTTTTGATTGAAGTGGCCCGACGGAATACGGCCAAAGATAGCATTGAACAGGTAATTCATCCCGTTGATCGAACGCGCAAACAGGAATTGCTTTCTTTCCTGATCAAGTCGCAAAAATGGGGTCAGGTATTGGTCTTCACTCGAACCAAACATGGTGCGAACAGATTGACCCAACAGCTTGAACGCAACAATATCCGAGCGGCCGCCATTCACGGCAACAAGAGTCAGGGAGCGAGAACCAGAGCCTTGGCCCATTTCAAAACCGGAGAGGTGCAGGTCTTGGTGGCGACTGATATCGCAGCCCGTGGTATTGATATTGATCAGCTTCCCCATGTGGTTAATTTCGAGTTGCCCAACGTTTCTGAGGATTATATCCACCGAATCGGGCGTACCGGTCGGGCCGGGAGTGAAGGCAAGGCAGTTTCCTTGGTCTGCATTGATGAACTCAAGTTGCTGAAAGACATTGAGCGGCTCCTCAAGAGTGAGATCCCCAAAGAGGTGATTGATGGCTATGAGCCTGATCCCACAATCCCGGCGCAACCCATTCGGCAGGGACGCAACAACCAATCTCAGCGAAGAACACCGTCCGCAAAAGGCAGGACAGGCAAACCGGTGCGACGTGATGCGCATACGCACAAAAAAAATGACGGTAACAACAAAGCGTCAAGACCGGCCAAGCAACGCAGGCGTGTCTAACCCTTTAACATCTCATCGACAAATTTATTATTGATGCCAATTGATGCCAGATCCGATGATACCTGAACCTACATACTCCACTCAACTTGTGGAGTTCATCACATCCTCTCCCACGGCCTTTCACGCAACGGCCTCAGCTGTCGTCCTGCTCAAAGAAAAAGGATTCATCCAACTCTTTGAGCAGGATTCTTGGTGCCGACCGCCAGCGGGTAAATATTTTATCGTGCGCAACGATTCCAGCCTGATCAGTTTTATTTGGCGAGATGAAAGCGAGAAAACAAAGACATCAATACAGATGATCGGGGCGCATACAGACAGCCCTGGCCTCAGAGTCAAACCCAAGCCGATGCAAAAAACGCTGAACTATCTTCAGCTTGGGGCTGAGGTATACGGCGGAGCTCTGCTCCGGCCCTGGTTTGACAGGGAACTTTCCCTTGCCGGTCGAGTCTGCTGGCATGATGCCGAAAACAAGGACGGTGCAAACGAAATTCAATCAAACCTGATTGATTTCAAACGACCTATCGCTGTGATCCCCAATCTGGCAATTCATCTCAACCATGAGGCCAATAAAAAACAGGAGGTCAACCGACAGATAGATCTTGTCCCTGTTCTCGGATTGACTGATGAAGAGAGTGAACCGGATTTTTCAAAGATCTTAGAAGAACAGTTACGCAAGCAGTATCCCGACTTGGAGCGACCATGCGTCACGGATCATGAATTGTTTTTGTATGATGTTGCGCCACCTGCCCTCATTGGACTGACTAGCCAGTTTATCACCGGTGCTAGGCTGGATAATCTGGTGTCCTGTTTTTCAGCTCTTCAGGCTCTGCTCTCCGTGGAATCTGATGCAACGGCGGGCAACTGTCTAATCATCCTCAATGATCACGAGGAGGTGGGTAGCGTTTCTAGTTGCGGAGCTCAAGGTTCATTTTTACGTGATATTTTAGAACGGTTGTTGCCGGAGGCGGGAGAACGCCAGGCGGTTTTGCGTAATTCCTTTTTTATCTCAGCGGATAACGCCCATGCAGCCCACCCAAATTTTGTGGCTAAACATGATCCGCAGCATCTGCCACTCATGCACAAAGGGCCGGTCATTAAGCATAACGCTAATCAGCGGTATGCGACCAATGCCGCAACAGCGGCTAGGTTCAGGATGCTCTGCGAACAGGCCGGAGTTCCTCTACAGGAATTTGTTATGCGCAATGATATGGGTTGCGGCTCCACCATCGGCCCGTTGACAGCCGCAGAAATCGGCATTGACACGGTGGATGTGGGGATTCCCTCGCTGG
>CBDTVG010000333.1:0-3015 GCA_965363745.1 uncultured Candidatus Electrothrix sp.
TGCCCGCATTCAGCACCAGCATATCCACTCCGCCGAAACGACACACAGCCTGATCTAGGGCATCAAGCACCTGTACTTCATCGGTGATATCGCATTGCAGACCGAGAAAAGCGGCGGCAGCCGACCCCTCTTTGATCTGTTCATTAATATCCAAGCCGACAACAGCGGCTCCTCTGTCCAAAAAAGATTCCACGCAAGCTCTGCCAATGCCGGAGGCCGCACCGGTTACCAAAACCACCTCACCGGAAAAAAGAGGCGACTTGCCTCCTTTGGCCAATTTAGCCTGCTCCAGATCCCAATATTCCATGGCAAACAAATCTTCCGACGGCAGAGCCTTCCAGCCTCCGAGTTGCTCTGCCCGCAGGATGCACTCCATAGTGTGTTCATAAATATCCCTGACCACAGCCGCATCGCCTGCGGATTTTCCTAAACAGCATAATCCCATTTTCTGATCCAGAATTACTCTGGGAACAGGGTCAAGCATGGTTTTTCGCTCTTTTGCCGCCGGTTCATGAACACTGAAATACTGACAATAGTCCTGCTCGTATTTTTCCAAATTTGCTAAATCATGTCCGAGCATGGGCACGGATTTAGTACGAATCACATGATCCGGTGTCGCTGGCCCCTGCTGGGAAATAATCTCCAGATCAGCACGTCGGGCGAAATCCCGTCCCCTTTCGCTGTTCGTCACATGAAAAATCATAGGCCTGCCCGCTTTCAACGAAACAGCCCGGCGCAATGCGGCGACCTCGTCTCGTTTGAATTGACCTTCGGCGGTCAGGGCATCAGGCATTGACGATATTTTCAGCTTCCAAGCTCCGTTGTCAAACAGATAGCTTTCCGCCATATCCACCAGACGAATCATGCGCTCGTAGGACTCTTTCGCAGTCTCGGCAAAGGAAAACACTCCGTGATTCATCAGCACCATGCCGATGGTTTGCGGCCCGGCCTGCTCGGCAAAAATACGGGCCACATCACGGGCCAAATCAAAACCGGGCATAACATAGGGAATAATGACAACTAGATCACCGTATAATTCTTCAATCCGCCCGCGCCCACCCTCAGTATTGGTGATCGTCACCACGGCATCAGCATGGGTGTGATCCACATAGCGAAACGGCAAGGCCGCATGCAGTATGGTCTCCACTGAAGGAGCAGGCGCATCCGCACGAATAAGCTGGGTCTTCAGCTCATTGACCATCTGCGGATCACTCAAAGAATCCAATTGCGCCAATTTAATCATATGCTGCAAGCGCACCGGGGCGAACCCTGCTGCTTCAATGGTCTCCAGATCCCAGCCGCTTCCCTTTATATAGAGAATGCGCTCCTCTTCGCCGACCGTATTTACCTCGTTGATCTTGACCGAGGTATTGCCGCCGCCGTGCAACACCAGCGCAGGGTCACGCCCCAACAGACGTGATGAATACACCCGCAAATCAAGTTCGGTTCCACAAGCATCAGCCTCTTTTTCATCCCATAAGCTCAACATGCATCATTCCTTCTTTTTCGATGATCTATGAATTTCATTGCGCCCCAACGTTTTTTCACATTACAAGAGCAATTTTAATTGAATAAAAATAAATAAATATTGACAATATTATCTCTACAGCTTAGAAGTATTAGAGAATAAGGGCAATTAAAAGAGAGTCGAGTTCATCACAAAAACTGGTTGCACAAATACCATTTCCTCTCCTTGTATTCTTTTAATTGCCTTTTTTCCCTTCTTTATTTTTTTCAAAGTAAACCTATCCAGCCCTGACAAAAAATATAGCGGACACTTCAGAACGCAAAAAAAAAGCCACCCATACCGGGTGGCTTTTTCGATGATACCGAGAACATGATCTTCAGCTACAACGTAGTACGCTCAGCTGCAGCGATGCGAGCAATCGCTCGTTGTAGCGAGGCTTCCGTTCGGATACGGTTAATATCCTCGGTGTGAGCCTGCGCTTGCGCTAAACGTTTTTCCGCCCGCTCCTTGGCCCGCAAGGCGCGATCCACGTCAATATCATGACCATATTCAGCACTTTCTACTAAAAAGGTGACTTTATTATTGGACACCTCAGCAAAACCGCCGCTGACCATCAGATATTTTTCCTGCTTATCTTTTTTGTAAATCAGAGAGCCTGTTTTAATCGTACTCAAAAAAGGAGCATGATTAGCCAGCACACCAAACTCTCCGGCGACACCGGGCGCAGTGACAATATCAACATCCTCACTGACAACCGGGCCAGCGGGAGTTACCACTTCAAGATGAATTTGTGCCATTCTTCGTTACCTCCGCCTTGGATTCTCTTGAACCGATCAGGCTTTCGCCTTCTCCGCCGCATCTTTCTTCATGGCTTCCTCGATACTGCCCACCATGTAGAACGCATTCTCAGAAAGCTCATCGTGCTTACCTTCAAGGATCTCCTTAAAGCCGCGTATAGTATCCTCAACCTTCACATATTTACCGTCCATACCGGTGAACACCTCGGCGACATGGAAGGGCTGGGAAAGGAAACGCTGCATTTTACGAGCCCGACCAACAAGCAACTGATCTTTCTCAGAAAGCTCATCCATACCGAGAATAGCGATAATATCCTGCAATTCCTTATATTTCTGGAGAGAAACCTGCACCTTACGGGCTATCAGATAATGCTCCTCACCGACCACGTTGGGATCAAGGATACGAGAGGTGGAATCCAACGGGTCAACCGCCGGATAAATACCAAGCTCGGCGATCTGACGGGACAAAACAACGGTTCCGTCAAGATGAGCAAAGGTGGTCGCCGGAGCCGGATCTGTCAAGTCATCAGCAGGTACGTAAACACACTGTACCGCTGTAATAGATCCCTTGGTGGTGGAGGTGATACGCTCCTGCAAGGCACCGAGGTCTGTGGCTAAAGTAGGTTGGTAACCAACCGCTGACGGAATACGTCCGAGCAGAGCGGAAACTTCGGCGCCAGCCTGGGTGAAACGGAAAATATTGTCCACAAAGAGCAACACATCCTGACCTTCTTCATCACGGAAATACTC
>CBDTVG010000334.1:0-2968 GCA_965363745.1 uncultured Candidatus Electrothrix sp.
CCATTGCCACCAGTGAGCCTTGTCGCTATGCTCCCCAAGCACAAGCTTTGACAATCCCCACCACCCAACCACAAAACATACCAGATAGTATCCCCCTTCCTACCTAAACGGGTTGCGACGAGGTGGCGGGCTGACCCTTGATTGAAAAAGATCAGCCGATGGCGGCACACCCGGCTTCCTACAAAATCAAGCCGAGCAATACAGTGAAGGCGATGCTGTAAAGAGGATGTCCGTATCAATCCGCCTTTTTGCTCTCCCCACCCTATTTGACCCCGGATTGACTTGATGTAATGCATTGTATGTGGTATTAAGAGAAATTTGTCCAAAAAATGCTTTGGGGGCGAACTCCCGAAGCAAAACTACACACACTCCGTTTATGTCCTTTGGTGTTCTGGCCGTCATCGGCGGGAATTGGCAGCAGGAGTGGAGGTATAACCATAAAGAAGTTGGAGAAAACAATGGCACCAAAAGTAACAATGCGACAAATGCTTGAGGCAGGTTTACATTTCGGGCATCAGACTAGGCGTTGGAATCCCAAGATGAAACCGTATATCTACGGGCCGCGCAACGGTATCTATATTATCAACCTTGATTCCACGATGAAGCTGTTTCGGGTCGCACAAAACTATATTCGAAATATTGTGGCTGACGGCGGTTCCATCATGTTTGTCGGGACAAAGCGTCAGTCCCAGGTGATCATCAAGGAGCAGGCCCAGCGGTGCGGCATGTATTATGTCAATCACCGTTGGCTTGGCGGTATGATGACAAATTTCCAGACCATCAAGAATTCTGTGGACCGGCTGAAAAAGATTGAGGCCATGCAGAAGGACGGCAGTATTAACCGCTTTCCCAAAAAAGAAATTCTGAAGATGGAGAAAGAGCGGGTTAAACTTGAACGCAATATCGGCGGAATCAAGGATATGCGCAAGCTCCCGGATGTTCTCTTTGTCATTGATCCCCGCAAAGAAGACATTGCGGTGAGTGAGGCAAACAAGTTGAATATACCGGTTGTCGCTCTGACGGACACGAACTGTAATCCTGACGGAATAGAGCATGTTATTCCGGGTAATGATGATGCCATCCGCGCTATCCGCCTGATCGCTTCTCAGATGGCAAATGCCGTGCTGGAAGGGAAGGGCATTGACGGTGAAGAAGACGAGGCAAACGTGGAAGAGCTTGAAGTTGCGATGAGCAATCAGGCTGCGCCGGAGGAAGTTGCTGAAGCGGAGACAAGTGCTCAGGCCGCACCAGATGCACCGGACGCACCAGAGGAAGTTGCATCTGAAAAAACAGAAGAGGTTGCTCCTGATAACGGCTGAAGTTGACAGGTATGCAAGAATAACGGCTTAGTTTGTTATTTTTGACGGTATTTTTGAGAAGGGGCTGGCAACAAGCCCCTTCTTTTGTAGAGAGTTGCAGAGAGTTGTACTGAAACGACGATACTGCCGGGAAAACAAGAACCCCGGATGATCATTATATTTGCGGAAAAAGGAGAAAATTATGAAAATTACCAGCCAGATGGTCAAAGGATTACGTGAAAAGACCAATGCGGGCATGATGGATTGTAAAAGGGCTCTCGGTGACACTGAAGGAGATATGGAAAAAGCCGTGGATCTCCTGCGGCAAAAAGGACTTGCTGTCGCTGCGAAGCGTGCTGATCGCGCTACTTCCGAAGGCACTGTGGAGAGTTATATTCACGCGGGTGGAAAGCTCGGTGTTATGGTGGAAGTCGGTTGCGAAACAGATTTTGTCGCCAAGACGGATGATTTTTTGGCCTTTGCTAAAAATGTCGCCATGCATATAGCTGCCACCGCTCCGGTTGCGGTCACCCGTGAAGAAGTTCCTCAAAATATGCTTGAGCGGGAGCGGGAGATTTATGTCAACCAAGCTGAGGAATTAAACAAAGAATCGAAAAAACCTAAGTCTCCAGAAATCATCGACAAGATCGTGACCGGTAAGATTGACAAATATATATCCGAAATCTGTCTCATGGAGCAGAAGTTTGTCAAAAATCCTGATCTGACCATTCAGGATTTATTGAATGAGCTGATCTCCAAAATGGGAGAGAATATCTCTGTTAAACGTTTCGCCCGTTTTCAGCTCGGCGCATAAACAAGATTTTCGGTTGTCGGTTTATTGTTGATCGGCAATTGAAAATTTTGTTGACTCGGCGCAATTTTCCCGCCATCATACATTCCGGCAGGAGCTGAGGTTCAGGCTCGTTGCTTGATTCTTCCACAATTCCCTATCCAGCGGAGGCGTTTCAGGTGCAATTTCAACGAATTCTTCTTAAAATCAGTGGTGAGGCCCTGATGGGCGACGGTGCCTACGGCATCAGTCCGGCCATGATCAGTTTTGTCGCTCACGAGATCAAAAAGATTCATGAAAAGGGGGCTCAGCTCGCTTTGGTGATCGGCGCCGGTAATATTTTTCGCGGTGTGGCTGGTGCGGCAGGGGGCATGAACCGGGCCGCCGCTGATAACATGGGGATGTTGGCCACCGTCTTGAACGCCCTTGCCATGCAGGACGGACTTGAACAGGTCGGAGTGCCCTGTCGGGTTATGTCGGCCATTACCATGCGTAACGTCTGTGAACCCTATGTCCGTACCAAGGCTTTGGAGCATTTGAAAGAGGGCAGGGTGGTGATCTTCGCAGCTGGGACCGGTAATCCTTATTTCACCACGGATACCGGCGGCGTGCTTCGCGCTCTTGAGATTGAGGCGGATGTGATGATGAAGGCGACCAGGGTTGACGGGGTGTATGACCGTGATCCTGAAAAAGATACCAATGCGATTCGTTTTGATCGGCTCACCTATACTAAGGTTTTGCAGGATGAGTTGCGGGTTATGGATGCGGCTGGGATTTCTCTTGCCCGTGATAATGATCTGCCGGTGTTGGTGTTTAATATGAAGGAGGAAGGGAATATTGTTCGGGCTGCTGCTGGTGAGGATGTTGGGACGTTGATTAC
>CBDTVG010000335.1:0-2966 GCA_965363745.1 uncultured Candidatus Electrothrix sp.
ACCATGATAAAATAGAATGAGGAACAAATCTCCTTTTCTTTGGTCTTGTTTTATCCGCTCAGTATTGTATTTTTCCCGCAAAATAGGAATATGAAAAAATACTCCCTGAACGAGTATCCTTCAGACACCGATAAAAAATATACCGATCATGACAGAAGAACACCAAAACAACGAAGAAAAAGAACCCTTTGATTTTTGTGAGATACCGATAAAGCAGCACAGGGTTACAAAAGATGTTGCAGAAGAGGATGAACGAAAGGATGAGCTAGAGGAAGAAAATAAGGACGAGCGAGAGCCGGCTGTTATTTATGAGCCGTCGGAACAGGAGGTTGTGGAATTCGCACAATTTTCTGAAAGCATCGGTGGAAGAAGGAAAAAACACGTCAGTCCTCCTGCTAACAAGCGTTCTTATTCCTGTGTGCTCATCCCGCTCCTGCTGGCCCTTGCTACCGTTCCCCTCTATTTCGCAGGTTCATTCTATCTCCTGCCTTTGTACATTAAAGGCCCATTCGCAAATCATCTCAGCCAACGCCTGAACCGCCCGGTGACGATTAAAGAAGTGTCATTCGCCCCTTTTTCCTTTGATCTGCATCTTGCCGGGATTCATATCGGTGCGGAGATGCACCGTCGGAATGCAACGGAGCCGGAACTCTGCGAAATCGCTGTTCTTGATACCCGAATTCGCCCTGAAGAGTTCTTGCGAAGAAAACTTGTTTTCAAGGATGTGCTGATTGAACGAATGCGGCTTAATCTGAGCCGCCGCGCTGACGGAAGTTATACCAATCTTAAATTGGGGAAGCCCGGAATTGAACCGGGAGTCATCGACAATTTGAACATACTGCCACCATGGTTGCTGGTTCAGGGATTACGGCTGACAGGCAGTGTCGTGTCGTTTCATGATCAAGCAAATGAGACAAAATATCTCCTTGAGGAAATAGAATGCATCCTGCCGTCAATCGAGTCACGGCGGCACGGGACTGAACCATCCCTGAGCGCTGTGATCAATGGAAGCCCGATGCAGGTTCAAGGACAGCGGCAGGTTGGCCCGGACGGCCTTACTGAAACCAAACTTTCTCTTCGGCTTGATGATATTGATCTGCAAAAATATCTGACCTGGATTCCTGGAATAAAGGATGCTCCGAACATCTCTGCGGATAAAACCGATGCCGCTCTGGAAATAGTCTTTCAGGACGGACGGCACCCCGGAGCCGGGCCGGAAGTGTCCGGCACAGTCCACATGTCCGGCCTACGATTCGCCTCTTTGGAAAATAAAAACGCCGACAAACCGGCTGTGCGATTAACCGTTTCGGAAGCGATGCTGGTTATGCGGGCGAATTTTTTTCAAGGAATGTATACGATTGAAGAGCTGACCTTGGAGCAACCTCAGCTGGTACTGTCCAACAAGAAGATACTGTCCAAGAAGAAGAGGCATTCTTTGAGCAGTGAACAGATGATCGCCCAGCTAGGAACCCTGCTCAATCCCGGCGATCTTGGTATCACGATCCAAAAATTGACCGTCAATAAAGGTTCTCTGAGCAACAACAGGAAAAAATGGAATGCCTTACAAGGGCAGTTGACTGATTTTCACAACATCAAGGCTGCAGCCCTGACGGATGCGCAATCTGAAACCTCTCTTGAGGCATCCATCTCCCTGTCCGCCGAGCAAGGTGCGAAAAAAATAGCCTTTCAAGGAAGCATGGCTCCAGACCTGAGCCTCTCCGGAAAAATCTCCTTGCGCAATATGGATACAGACTGGCTGCGTCCTTACTTGAGCGGGACAGAGCAAACAATATATTTTTCTGGTGGAACAGCGGATATAACAGGTATCCTGCGGGCGGAACAGGCTGATGAAAATAGAAAAAGTACACCAAAATTATTAATAGAGGACGGTTCAATCAAGGTGCGTGATTTTGCCTTGAGCGGAAAAAACAGGAAGAAAAAAATCGCTCTGATCAGCGGGAAAAAAATGGAGGGCAAGGACTGTACGATAAATATCAGTTCTCCTGCGCTTTCCTGTGGTGATCTTCTGCTTGAGCGGGCGGATTTTTCCGCCGAGGCTCCCGCCTTTTTTTTACCGAAAAACAACAACAGCGGCAGCAAAAAAACAGCGGGCATGAAATTTTATAACAAAGCACTTAAAATTGTGCGTTCCACCGCCGGCCCTGCCCTTCTTCGATTCTCCCAAAAAAGGCAATCAACTTCTCCTGTCTGACCTCAATATTAGCCTGACCTCTCCGCAGGCAAAAAAAAATAACCTGAACCTTGAGGCGACAGTCGGTGACAAGGGAAAAATAAAGGCGAACGGTTTTTTTCATAAAGACGGAAAAGGGAGTGTCCTGCTGACAGCTGAGGGACTTGACCTCAACCTGTTCCAAACGCCGTTTGCTGCCCTTTTTCGGGACAAAATGGCCCTTTCGCTGCAACAGGGAAACCTTTTTCTTCAAGGACGCTTTAACATGCCGACCAACGATTTTATCGGGGATTTCCATGTGAACAATCTTATTGCTGAAAATAAACAGGGCATAGCTGTTCGCTGGCAACAGGGCCTCGGCAGGGGAGTGACCGGTAAAATTCGCCCCTTTTTCACCCAGATCAGCGAACTCATCCTGCAGGAACCGATCATCAAACTCGCTTCAGCTGAGGAAAAAATGCCTGCGGCTCTATTTTCTTTGCTCCGCACCCAAAACAACAAACCGGTTTTTCCTCCGTTCACAGTGGATCAATGCCTTATCCGTAAGGGAACCGTGTTGGGGAAAGACGACAAGCCTCAGTTCAGTGAAGTGCAGGGCAGTATCGCTCCTATGAAGCCAGCGACCGAAACGCTGTTCGATCTGTCTGGGGAAATGAATGGCGGCGATTTCAGCATCAAAGGAAGGATAGACGGAAGAGGGAGCACTGTTGATGAAGTAAGTAATTCTACTTTGTCACATTAGCCAGCAGCCTGTAAAAGGCCTTCTGTATGTTGT
>CBDTVG010000336.1:0-2950 GCA_965363745.1 uncultured Candidatus Electrothrix sp.
CATGGATAAAGTTGCCTTGTCCATCCCATAATTTGTCGTCAATCTCGCTGCCGTTAAGAAAAATCTTGGTGTGGTGATCGGGATTGTGGTTATAATCGTCGGTTTTGCCATGGAGCATGACTCTAAGGAACAGAAATTAAATAACTGCCATATTTCGTACAGGCGACACTGTCACCGTGTGTTGCCCGGTTAGACAAATGGAGCAGTTATTAAATTCTCATTCCTAAACAAGATTCATTGCAGAGCGAAAGGAGTTGACTCTTTGAAAGGAAATAACCATACTTCTGATAAATCTTCCGATAAACAGGGGACGGTCAAGAAAATAATCCAACTTTGCATCCGTCAGCCGGAATCGAAAAAAATAGGGAAAAGTAATGGTGAAACATCCAGGACTCAACAAGGTAATTCTCCTTTTCATGGTTGCGTTGATATCGGCTTTGTTTTTGACCATGATTCAGCAATTCCTCATGGCTATATTCATGGCCGGGCTTTTTTCCGCCATGGCCAAGCCCATTCATAATCGACTGACACAGCGTCTGAATAATCGAGAAAATCTCGCTTCCATTCTGATTATTATCGGTATTGTCTGTCTGATCCTGATACCTCTGACCCTCCTTATCAGCATTGTGGTCAATCAGGCTGTGCATATAGGCCAATCCGTGACTCCTTGGGTGGAGTCCTTTGTTCATCAGCCGGGCATACTCACCGAATATATAGAAAAAATTCCCTACTATGAAGAAATCCTGCCGTATCGTGATACGATTTTAGAAAAAGCCGGTGAAATTGTCAGCAAGATGTCCAACCTGCTGGTTACCTCACTTTCCTCACTGACAAAGATGACGGTCAACGCCCTGTTTAACATAGTGATAATGCTTTACGTGATGTTTTATTTTTTGACTATGGGCGATGTGTTGCTGAGAAAAATCCTGTATTATCTGCCCATGTACCATGAGGATGAAAAACGTCTGCTGCTCCGCTTCACCTCCGTGACCAGAGCAACCATGAAATCAACGTTGATTATCGGGATATTACAGGGCGGCCTGTGCGGTTTCGCTTTTTTTTGCTCAGGGATATCGGGAGCGGTGTTCTGGGGAACCGTGATGGCTGTTCTCTCAATTGTTCCGGCGGTAGGCACTGCTATTATTTGGGTTCCAGCTCTGATTATTCTCCTTGTGACCGGTGATATTTTTGGGGCGATTATTCTCGCTGTTATCTGCGGCGCAGTGGCTGGCAATCTAGATAACATTCTGCGTCCCCGTCTGGTGGGCAAGGACACGCAGATGCATGATCTTTTTGTCCTGTTCGGCACCCTCGGCGGCATCGCCCTTTTTGGTATTCTCGGCATTATCATCGGCCCTATCATCTCCGCACTTTTTATCACGATATGGGAGATTTACGGAGATGCTTTTCAGGATTATCTGCCTGAGGTAGGCGATCTGACAGATGAACCTCTGGTCACTGAGGATGAGGAAATTATGCCTGAGGAATGAAAATTCTTCTTTGAGTTTATTGCGCAATACATGTTAAGATAAACAGGATTATCCTTTCAGGATTTTTCCTGTAGTAAGTATGATCATATTTATTTCAAGAAAAAGTGTATAATTTACAAGGAGTTATAATGACAGAACGAGAAAAAATGGCTGAAAATGCTGTTGAACTTTTCGCAAAAGGTTTTCATTGCAGTCAGGCTGTTTTTTGCGCCTGTGCGAATCTCTTTGAAAAAGAGCCGCCGCCTGAAGTGATAGCGGCTCTGGCTCCCTTTGCCGGAGGAATGGGAGGTAGCGGTCAAGTTTGCGGCACATTATCAGGAGCTTTGGCGACAATTGGTTTCACCTTGGGTAAAACTGAGCCCCAAAAGGAAAACCATAAACAAATGGGGAGCGTTAGCTCTGCTATGATGCAAAAATTTGCTGAAATTGGTGAGCCGTATGGGGGAATTAACTGTTCAGATATTGCTAACGTGGACTGGAAGGATCAGGAAGCTGTACAATATTTTCGGACAAATCCAGACAGTAACCGCAAAAATTGTGTTCAGGTCATTAGGGAAACCAGCAATTCTCTGTACGACCTTATTACAGAAAAAATCCCGCCTCATCAGCGGTAAAAATAATGCGGTTTAAACAGCCAGATGCGGGAGGGATTATGAAGATTGCAGACAGTACGGGAATATTCAGCAAACGTTCGTTATGGATCGTGGGGGTTTGCGCTTCGGTGATGACAGCCTTGAGCGGTTGCGCTTCACCCATCTATAAAACGGAATACATACTGCAACCTCCTGAAACCCAACAGGGGCAGATATGCGTTATGCAGTGTGAGCAAAATAGAATGCAGTGTAAAAATAATAAAAAAGGCGATGTGAAAGATTGCGAACATCGCAATGAGATCAACCTTTTAAAATTTGAAAACTGCGTTTCCACCGGTGTTGCGAGCTGCCTAGATACCTCCGAATCCTGCCGGGAACTCGACCTCGCTCAATGTAACGAAGAACACCGTTATTGCTATCAGTCCTGCGGCGGAAAAGTCACTCCGCAGGTCGCCTGTATCGGGTACTGGGGTTGGGAATGCCTATAATCCTATAGTCAGGAGTCAGGATTGTCTTCGCCTATTTTTTGAGAAGCCCCAACGTTGAATTTTGTACCCCGAAATCATGCAGGAAATTATTCAGCAACTTGATGCCAAACGTGAAGTTGCCTGCCTCGGTGGCGGTCAGGAACGGATTGACAAGCAACATGCCAAAGGAACGCTGGTGGACGCTGGATATTCCATCAGAAGAGGCATTTGCGGCGGACGACCGCTCCGAGGAGGAGATTATCCCAGCAATTTTAAATTTGGCAACCTACTATTATTTTTAATAGATGCATTATACCTTGAAAGGTATAATGCCATAGCATGGAGAGGGAGCATTCCCAAAAAGTCGGAATATAGTTTTTTTCTTGCCGGAGTACTTTTG
>CBDTVG010000337.1:0-2946 GCA_965363745.1 uncultured Candidatus Electrothrix sp.
CCTTCACCCCTTCGGACAAACCCCGGACAATGTCCAGATGCTGGGTATAGGTGAAACGCTTCATAGTGATGGAGGAACTCAGTAGGCTGGTGTAGGTGTCTAAACGACGACTCGTTATGCCGTCCACTTTAAGCGCTCTCAGGTAGAGTAGCAGACATCTGGAGATACGAATAAAGGTAGCCTGGGTGATAAAACCTAAATTGATGGATTCGATCAGGCGTTCAATGTAGATATTGGCCAAATTCTCCAAACGAAAGCTCAGACCGAGGGCATCAAATTTACGTTCAGAATAACGACCATATACCGATGGGATATCCACAGCGATATGGCGTTTGTAGTAGATCTCCTCCTTGGGTTCAAATTGCTCTTCACTGAGAATAGTCTTTTTCAGCTTTTCCAAATGGGTCAGCAGGGCTTCAAGACAGCTGTAGGCATCACCCTTTTTCAAGACCTCTAACAACTTCTCCATTTCTGGAAAACCGGACTGCGAGGCATTATGCAATTGATGGTGTAACTCCTGCATACCAAGGTTGTACTTATGGTGCAAGAGCTTGAACATTCTCACCAACAGGTAAAAACGCCTCCGTTCACCGGCTGAAATATCCTTCTGTAGATCAAGCCAGGCAGCCCGCTCCTTTTTGTGCCATGTCATCAAATCATCTATAGACTCAGCCTGCCGCTCGACCTGAACACGCTTGGCAAGGACATGCAGTTCATCAATAAACGGGCCAGTCGTTGCAACCTGACTGAGAATTTCATCCGGCAGATAGGGCCGCAGGTGCCCTTTATCCAAGGTGATCCAAAAAGAGAAGATAGCCTTGATAAAACCGACAATCAGATTGGAGGATTCCACATGGGACTGCTTGCGCAAAAAATGAATCAGCACGTCGTGCCGCTTGTGCATTTCATCCAGTTCAGTGGAAACCTCCCGCAACTCACCTTCGGCCCCGATCTCGTTAAAAAAGACCGGCATGAGTTTGGTGAACTGTTTGGCCAGATTATAGATGGGAACGATGGGATGGTTGAGCAGATCAGTAATATCCCGCTGGAATAAATCCGTATCCTTGACGCAGGTGCCGGACAGCTTGATATTGATAATTAGGGCGGAGAAGAGAGTGGAGCACCATTTCGGCTCCTGCATGATCAGGCTCAACCAGACCCGGATATTGGCGAGATGGGCCGGATTGGTGATAGGCTGCCAGTCCTCGTCTACGCCCATGACATTCGCATATTGAAAACCAAAGCGCACTGCCTCAAAAAGAAAGGCCTCGACCAGCTTTGAATTGCCCCGCCTGAAGACCTCACCGCCGATCACCTGAATGCATTGCAGGGAGGTATGCGGATATTTGCGCACATTGGCCTTGAGCAACTGAAAGGTAGTCACAAAAAACTGCTCTATCTCGTCAAAGCTCTGCTTGCGGATCAGCTGAATTAGGGCACGGTTGATTTCGCGCAGGCTTTCCTCATGAATAAGGTAGAGCCCGGAGGTGTCCATGATGCGAAAAAGAAAAAACAGCTTACGATTTTCAACAAAAGGGATGTCATGCTTACCGTCGTCGCTTGTTGAAAGCTGTTTGGGAATTTCACGGTAGAGGCGGACAATGTCGATATGGGCTGGCAATTCCAGAAGTTCACTCAGTGCCTGATACGAATCTTCCTCTATATCAATAAGCTCCAGTGCTTGAAGATGTTCCTGGATACGATCATGGGAAATGGCGACCAGCAAGGAGCCTGTTCGCCATTCATGACACACTGAACCGCATTGAGACTCGAACCAAGGCAGGGGATTTTCTTCGCTCAACCAATAGGTATAGTTCAAAATGAGGATCTTTTTCATCAGCCGGGCGAGAGGAGCGCAGGAGAAAGAGGTGTCCCCCTCGCTGCGACCGACTTTGATTAGCTGTTGGGCCATCTTTTTCATGGGATGATGCCCCTGCACCATATACATCATCACCGTGTTATCAACCTCATCCAGCCTGGCCACGCTGTCAAAGAAGGCATCTAGCTGTTCTCCGTAGAGCAGAAGAGAATCGCCGTGCAACGAGGCGATCAGCTTGTCGGCGTAGGCCAGCATGGCTTCCATGGCCAGGGCAATAACCTTGCCGTTCTTTTTGGACTCTCTGAGGGCATCTAAAAAAATATCGCTGAACAGGACGAAACATTCAGTCCCTCGCTCATGCCTGACGTAATGATTGAAGTTCTTCAGGACAAAAGGGCGCAGTTCTGTGATGATCAACTGCCAGTTACGGTAGGGGTGGCTGATTTCATAGAGCAGATGATCCAGCTTGGCCGCCAATCCCTGATAGCGGGCCACCACATCCTGTAACGGCCTAAAGCGGGCATGAATCTCCACCTTGCTGGCGGTTTCCTCTTTATTGGCCTCCAAGGCTTCGGACGTGAAACCAGGACTCTGTTGCTTATGCATATCTACCTCATGTGACAGGGGAAGGTCTTCGGGGGAAATGCAGTGACTCAGAAGGTGTTTATCCCAGACCGCCAGTCTGCATTCCCGCCTGATCTTTTCGTTTTTTGTGTACGACTTTATTTAGCACGACGTACACTCGTTCGCAAGAAGCATAAAAGAAATGGCGGTTGTCTTTAGATAAAGGGTGAAACTTTCGCTTCAGGTTTCCTGCTGTATGCGTGTGTAGTGCTTGACCCGGTTTATTCGTACCTATGACAGCCTCGCTGTATCCTCCGTCAATACATCTTCCTTTTTTCTCCTGTGATACCGGCGTGGGTATTTTTTATCCAATAACAGCATTTTTTTGTTTACTTTTTAAAATCAGCATGTTTACTTATTATATTGTTTAAACATAAATAATCATTATCAATGATAATATGTAATATTAATTACATGCTTTTTAACTCAATAGATTTTGTAATATTTTTACAATACCTTCGCCACTAAGCAGCCCTTTTTTCTCTGTGAATCCGTCCAGGCAT
>CBDTVG010000338.1:0-2939 GCA_965363745.1 uncultured Candidatus Electrothrix sp.
ACCCGAAACAACACCGGCGCACTGGCCCGATCAAGAGTCTCCGCCACAGCCTCGTTGGCTGCGAGCATACATTCTTCAATCAGCAAATGGGCATGATTCCTTTTGAGCCGACTAACGGAACGAATTGTATCATCTTCAATGCTGACAGCACTTTCTGGAATAGTAAAACCGAGCGAGCCACGTTGAGTGCGCTGTTTATTGAGCAGGGCGGCAAGCTCTTTCGCCTTTTCCAGCATGGGCAGAAACGATTTATATTCCCTGCGCAGTTCTTTTTCCCGAAGATAGACAGCTCCGTTGACCATGTCGTAGGTAAAACGCTGATAACTGCGGATCAAACTTTTTGTGAACTTTTCACCAATCCGTCCACCCTGATGATCAAAATCAAGGATAGCAGTAAAGGCCGGGCGATCCTGATCAGGAACCAAGGAGCAGAGGTCGTTAGAAAGCCTTTCCGGCAGCATGGGCAACACCACATCCGGTAAATAAACACTGGTGCCCCGCTGATAAGCCTCACCATCAATAACTGAACCCGGTCGTACATAATGACTGACATCGGCGATGGAGACAAAAAGACGATATCCTTTTTTGGTCTTCTGTACCGCAATTGCATCGTCAAAATCTCTCGCTGTCTCTCCGTCAATGGTGACATGTCGAAGATAGCGCAAGTCTTTCCTACTCCCTTCCGCCTCGGTCAACGGCACGAGATCAGCCGCCGCCTGCTTAACTTCGATCGGGAAAGAACGGGGCAGGTTGAACTGCTCAATAGCCATTCGGATCTGCACCCGCACAGAATCTGGAGGACCGAGGATCTCCACAATTTTTCCTATGGGGGGACGCTGCGCAGTGCCGTAATCAAGGATCTGCACCAACACTGCGAGACCGTCCTCAGCCTGCATGGTATCATTGCGCCGCACCTGCACTGTAAAGGGCAGTTTTTCGTTGTCAGGGGTTACCTGGCCGGTATTTTTGCCGCTCACATAGATACCGCAAATATGGGTGAAGGAGCGTTTTTCTACTTGCACGACTTCCCCTTCCGGGCGGTTTCTTGAACGATCCGCCACCTGAACCAGTATGGTGTCACCGTGGCTGGCACCGTTCAAGCATGAGGCTGGAATAAAAACGTCTTTTTGTTTTTTGGCGACATTCCCTTCCAAGACCGCGAAACCGAACCCTTTGGCTGTCAGGGACAACGTCGCCCTGACCGGTTTTTTCTTGCCCGCAGCCTGCCAACATTGTTTGTTTCGGCGCAGTCTGCCTGATTTTTCCAGATTGGCAAGGATTTCCTTAATGGTCTCCTGGGGATGTACGGCAGGGGCGAGACCCTTCATGATGGTTTTCAGGGAAACCGGCTTTGTCTGTTTTTCTATAAAGGACAGTAAGCTACCGCTCAACGGCATCTCCTGTTGCTTTTTTTTTCGGGTATGACGAAACGATCCTTGTTTTCCTTGGGAACTTTTTCGGGACATTCTTCTCCTTGTGTTTTCGAACCAGAGGCCCGATTTTTGCTGAGAACAGATTTTTGCTGTCCCTTGTTTGCCATTGTTTGCTTATCCTAAATTGTAGTGTACATTACTCTTCGGTAAATAAAAAGCAAAGTCTAAGCTCAGTACAGGGAAAGGAAGGGAAGGAACATGCCGCAGGGGAAGTTTGATCTTGAAGAATATCGACGTGAAATGGAATTATTTATCAGCACGGAGCCTCAGGCTTCAGTGTTCCACGATGCGCTGGATTTTGCCTTTTCCGCCCATGACGGGCAGATGCGCAAATCAGGTGATCCGTACATTATACACCCCTGTGCGACAGCTCGTATTCTCGCTGAAGAAATGGATGTCCATAATTGTGAAATTCTTGCGGCCGGGATGCTCCATGACACCATTGAGGATGTGGACGAGGTCACCCCTGAGGTGATCCGGGAAAAATTCGGGGCCAATGTGGAGGCCATCGTGGTCGGCTGCACCAAGGTTAAACACCACAGCGGGGATAAGCAGTCCCTGAAAAAAATGGTGCATCGCAATTTGTTCACCGGGGCGGCGATCAGGCCGGAAGTGATCGTGGTTAAACTGGCAGATAGGATGCACAACCTGCGCACGCTCGGCTCCATGCCCCGTTATAAACGACAGCGGATCGCTGAAGAAACCTTGGATTTTTATGCTCCCCTCGCCACCATCCTTGGCCTGTTTTCTCTGAAGCGAGAATTATACACTCGCGCCCTTGCCTATAAATTTCCTAAACAGGGGCAAAAATTACAACTGTACATTGACAGATTAGAAAAAAATCCGGAATTGACCGCACTGATCGCCAAGATAGAACAGGCTTTGGCGAAGGAGAATGTCAAATGTGAGATTTCTGTCCGAACTAAGGGATTATGGGGATATTATGATGTCAAAAATCAAATTTTAAAAAAGGAGCTGGAAGTACCTCAGGAAATTCTGATTAAAGCGAAGAAACGCAGTTGCTGCTATCAGGCGCTCGGCATCCTGAATGAAATATACCCCCCTATCCCCAGAACTATCCGTGACTTTATCGCCAATCCCAAACCCACCGGTTATCAAGGATTGCATGCGCGGGCCATTATTGACGGCAATAAGTACCTGTTCAAAATCCGCACCGAAGATATGGCCCGCAGCGCCCAGCGCGGTCTGGTCAAAGACTGGAATCCAAACGAAAAAAAACAAGGCCACTTTATTCGTGAAATCCAAGAGATGTTTGACATTCTCGGAAGTAACGACGCTGTTTCTTATCGGGACATGATCGCGGCTGGCGGTCACAAAGAAATTTATACCTATACGCCGCAGGGTGATCTTATCTGCTTGCCGGTGAATTCCGTTGTCCTTGATTTCGCCTTTCGCATCCATACAGAAATAGGCCACAGTTGTATCGGTGCTGTTATCGAAAACCATAAGGTCGCGCCGGACGAAATACTCAGAGACGGTTGCGTG
>CBDTVG010000339.1:0-2916 GCA_965363745.1 uncultured Candidatus Electrothrix sp.
AAGAAGACAAGCGGTGTAAATCCTATGGTCCTCCGCTTAAGGTCGTGCCATTGATCCCGGTGACCAAATCATTGTGGCCACGGCACGGGAAGAAAATGCGATTATTCTGACCAAGAATGCAAAGATTCGGCAGTATCCTCATGTCAAAAGCCTCTGGTAGTTACATAGCAATTCATAAGATTCCACAACAATCGGTTACATAATGAGCAAAGAAGAAACAGCAGAACAAGCGAAACAGATACAAAAGCAGCCACAGGACGGGTTGCACAAGCTCTTTGATGACAATTTTCTCGACTACACCTCCTACGTAATCCGGGAACGGGCCATCCCGGACATAGACGACGGCCTGAAACCGGTGCAGCGGCGCATCCTTCAGACACTGCACAATATGGATGACGGTCGCTATCACAAGGTCGCCAATGTGGTAGGCGAGACCATGAAACTCCATCCCCACGGGGATCAATCCATCTTCGCCGCTCTGGTCAATCTGGCCAACAAAGACTACCTGATTGACCGCCAAGGAAATTTCGGCAACATCTTCACCGGCGATCAAGCCTCGGCGGCCCGGTATATCGAATGCCGCCTGACTCCGCTGGCCCTCGAAACCTTGTTCAACAAAGACCTGACCGAGTTTGTTGATTCCTATGACGGGCGTATGCAGGAGCCGGTCTCCCTGCCCTCCAAATTACCAATGTTGCTTCTGCTTGGAGCGGAGGGCATAGCGGTAGGTATGGCGACCAAGATCATGCCCCATAATTTTGGTGAATTGCTGCGCTGCCAGATCAAATACCTTGAGGGCGAAGAGTTCACGCTGTATCCGGATTTTCCCAAGGGCGGGATTGTTGATGTCTCAGCCTATGAGCATGGCAACGGTCGTCTGCGCTGCCGGGCGAAAATGACGATAAGCGACGAGAAAACCATCACGATCACCGAGCTGCCCTATAATCTGACCACCCAAACCCTGACAGACTCGGTGGAAAAAGCGGCCAAAGCGGGTAAACTCAAAATCTCCTCAATCAACGATTACACCGCTGAACAGGTGGAGGTGGAGATCAAACTGCCTCGCGGGGTTTACGCCGAGGAGACCATTGACGCTCTGTACGCCTTCACGGATTGCGAATTAAGCGTGTCACCTAATCTTGTGGTAATCAGGGATAATATGCCCTGTATTGTCCAGGTTGAAGAGGTGCTCCGCCATAACACCGACAAACTGGTGCTGGATTTGGAAAGCGAACTCAATATTGAACGGGGCAGATTGCTGGACAAGCTGCACGCCCGCAAACTGGAACAGATATTTATTGAGGAACGGCTCTACAAACAGATTGAGGAGCAGACCTCAGCCAAGGCGGTGGCCTCCACAGTGCGTGAGGCCCTGCTTCCTTTCGTCGACGAGCTGATCCGCAAGGTGGTTAAGAAGGACATTGAACGCCTGCTGGAGATCAGGATAAAACGGATTTCCCGCTACGATATCAATAAGCAGCAGAAGGAAATACGTGCGTTGGAAAAAGGTGTCACCGCTATTGATAAACACCTCAAGGACATGATCCTGTTCACCAAGAATTATATTCAAAGTCTGCTCGATAAATACGGCGACATGTTTCCCCGCAAGAGCAAAATAGAGGAATTTGATGAGGTGAACGCACGGGAAGCGGCCCTGTCCAATATTGAGGTGACCTATCACAGGGAGTCCGGTTTTATGGGGCATAAGGTCAAGGCGGAAGACGATAAAAAAGACATCGTCTTTTCCTGCTCGGAGCTGGATCGTATCCTGCTTATCTTCAAGGACGGTCTATACAAGGTGGTCAATGTGACGGACAAATTGTTTGTGGGCGGCGAGGTGACCTGGGCGGGCGTGGTGGACAACACCCTAGTCTTCAATTTGATCTATCGCTCCGGCGCAATCAATCTGAGCTATGTCAAACGCTTCAAAACACCCAAATTTATCCTCAACCGGGAGTACCGCCTTTTTGACGAGCATAAACGCTCGGTCATCCAGATGCTAGCGGTGGGGAAAAAAGAGGTGCGGGCCAGAATCAGCTTAGTACCCTCCTCACGAGCGCGACATAACTCTATGGAGATTGAGCTGGAGGACTACCTGATCAAGGGGGCCGCCGCTCAGGGTAAGCGGGTCAGTAGCCGGGTGGTTCGGCGGGTGACGGATATTACGGGGAAGCCTAGGAAAGCCGCACCTGTTGTTGCCGCTCTGCCGGGGTTGGAGCAAGACAAACTGGATTGACAAATACTCCACGATCAAAAATGTAAAAACACCTATGCAGATATGAATTATTCTGAAAAACTTTTTACCATAAAAACAAAGCTATTTAGAGCATTCCGTGAGGATGCGATCTTTGAAGTTAAGCCCTTGACGCTGTTATACGGTTTCAATCAGGCGGGCAAGAGCAGTTTGATTCGCTTACTCCCTCTTTTTGCTGATTCTATTCAGTCGGGATCAGGCCCTCTTGATCTGAGCAGTTCCGCTCTTGATGGAACGAGTTTGAAGGAGATTGGTTGCCTCTGTAATCCGCCGAGTCTAACACCTTGGTTTACCATTGAAGCCTGCGGTTTCCAGTCAAAGGCAACCCTGAAAATACAATTTGATAATGATAACGGCTTGGTCGTTAATCGATTAAGAATAGCATCGGATTCCAAGGAAATCTTTTCAGTTGATTATAACGGTTCCTCTTCTCAATTGCAGCACATTACCAAGGGCGATACGGTGGCGAAGACTGGGACGGAGAATTGAGTTTTCCCTCCTTATTTCCAACAGGATTACCAGAACAGGCAGAAAATCTCGCCCAGAAGGTTCGCTCCGCGCTCAAACCGCTTGAACGCCTTCAATGGTTACAGGCCGATCGTCTTTCCGACAAAAAAAATAATAGAGCAAGTCGTTGCTGCCATCCTGATGGAACCGACTTA
>CBDTVG010000340.1:0-2916 GCA_965363745.1 uncultured Candidatus Electrothrix sp.
ACTTGAACCCACGACCTCCGAGGCCACAACCCGGTGCTACCACCAGCTGAGCTACACCCACCACAATCAAAATTTTACTGAGAAACTATATACCCTTTCAGAAGAATTTTGGCAAGAGGAAAATCAAGATTTTAATTCCTTGCCGCAATGCTTGCATATAGTGGCCCTCGCCTTGATAAGTTCAGCGCAATAGGGACATTCCCGCAGATAATGATTGGATAGAATCTTGTGAATAGCCATGTTGATATCCTGCTCTAAATGGGTCTTGGAAAAATCATGATTCCGCAACACCTCTACGCAGGAGAGATCATTCAACGGCACCAAAAGATCCGCCGCCCGTTTACGATCTTTTATATTCGCCGCATTGTCGGTGAGCAGGAAAATCACCGGCTCCAGATCATTCGCTTCGAGACAGCCTTCAAGTTTGGCGACAGCCTCCTGCTCGGATTGATACCTATCGTTTTGTTTTTTCAGGGCCTCCAGATCCACAATGCTACCGGTAAAGGCTGATTGACCGGCGACCATCATGTTATAGCTTTCCTTGCTGTTCGGAATTTCCATGTACCGATATGATCCTACATGACCGTATTGGTTTTCAATGAAGTCCCAACCGTTAGTAAATAGCGAACACTCATTGTTGAGACAGATAAAAAGAAATTCCGACCCCCAGCCGAGACCGTCTCCCACATGCATGGGTGGCGCATGACAGAGCGTGAGTTCAGTATCGCAGTGAGGACAGGTGTGTTTTTCTTCAAGATAGGCAAGTGCTCTTTCCAGCATATGGTAACTCCGTTACATATTAATTTGTTATAATCGTATTAAATAAATTCTTATTGACCGCTTTTTTTATATGCGGCGGGCAGTTCACATTGCTCTCCACTTGACCGTGGATTCTCAGGCTTGCGTCATGATTTTCCGCTTATTGAACGAAAAAGAAAGAGGGCGAGTATTCCGGTTATTAAGAGCATTAAAAATGTATCCGGGGTGAATGTCTTTTTCATCGTTCTTCTCCGAAAGTATGTTGCACGATAAAAGAGTGAACCGTTGTTCAATTTCCAAAAAGTTAACCACGAAGAGTTTCGCTGTCAACTCCATATAAAACGGAGTCTGCGGAGAACAATATCATCAGATAATCGCCCCCAGCACCTCATCCACGGCCTTGGCCTGATCCATACGATTCCGTAAAAATTGGTCGGTCAGATGGCCGCTGTTTTGCTCCATTTGCTCGCACAACTCCTGAATACCCGCCTGATCGCCCTGATCAGCCACAGACATTATCTGCTGCAAGTGCGTTGCGAAATCATGCACAATTTTACGACTCTCCCCGGAAGTGGACATGATCTCCGCATAGGTTCTCGGATTTTGGGAATGAACCCTGGCCATAGCGAGAATGGGATACAGGGAGGTGAGGGTGCAGTGGCTGGCGAGATCATCAGCGGTGATTCCGTTCTCCGCCAAGGTCATAGCGAGAGCGACCGAAATAACAGTGGGCAGCTTCTGTCCAATCCCCATGAGCAGGTCATGCTTTATCGCTGCGTCCTGATAAATACTGGCTCCGTGCTTGTACAGAAACGCCTCGAATTCGCTGCAAAATTTGCCGCTGCGGCCGGTGCGCACTACAATGGCGTTTTTATCTTTCATAGTGGCCGCTTGCGGCCCCCAGAGATTATGCACCAGCATGACCTCGACTCCGTCACCGGTCACCTCAAGAGCGGTATTAATTGTGTTCTCCGATTCCCCGGCCAGAAGAATCAGTGCCTTGCCGTTCTCAATCAGATGCCCGTACTGCCGGACAGTGTCTGCGGTGGCGGAAATCGGCACACAGACGACCACCGCATCCACCTCGGCGATCATCTCCTCCGGCCGGAGTTCCGTGCTCCGCCCGGTCATGAGAACACGGTATCCTTCATTTTCTAGCCGGTCGGCAAACCAGACGCTCATATCACCTGTGCCGATAAACCCGAACGAGCTTATATGCTTGGTTCGCATATCCACTCGAGGAAAACAGCCGAGCAAGCGGATGGAATGCCGCTGACCGATAATCCGCTCTTCAATATGGGTGACGGCATCCTTCATCACCTCATCGTGGATATGCCCTTCCGCCTCAATATAAATTTGTAGCTTCTGGGATTTGACATCATTTTCTGAGCTCATGTCCAGAATATTGATGCCCCGCTTAGAGAATTCACCGAGGATATCGACCAGTATCCCCACTCGATCATCAAGGGGCCTGGTGATCAGAACCGTGGCATCGTAGCCGGTGGGCGGGGTGATTTCCCGACCTAAGACTGCATAACGAGTGCGGTTGTACGGAGAGACCTCCCGTTCTATAATATGTAGCCCCTGAGAATCAAGCATCTCGCCGGTTGCGATAATACCGTGATCCCGCAACCCTCGATCTCGGATACGGGAAATGGTTCGTTCCATATTCTGCACGCTGGTCAGGGCGAGATCAGGGAAGGTGTTGCTGATGTATTCCTCACATTGACGGAACACGGCCCGCTTGCCCAACAGCACCTCAAGATCCTCCGGTTGTACATCCGAGTCAAAAACACCGAGGGAAAGATTGGCGGGCAGGACAACGTTATCAATCCAGTATCCTTCTTTAACCTGATCGAATAAACGAAAATACTGCTTATTTTCCCCCTCAAGGGTGTTGTATATAGGAATGACGATTTGTTCAACCTGCTGCGTGACAAAACCGTTGATCAGGCTGCAAGCATTATAATATGGTGTAATTTTACCATCCGGGGCGTACAGGGATGCGGCCTGCCAGGCATGGGATTCTTTTGGGCCAAGGGTGCCGACGGTTATCTTTTGTTCAGGGGTTGTTTGAGGCATAGCGGGTGGTATATGAAAACAAAATAAATCGCTGCAAGCGACAGAGTCAGGACATGAATTTTCAATGTTATAAGA
>CBDTVG010000341.1:0-2907 GCA_965363745.1 uncultured Candidatus Electrothrix sp.
TGGAGAACAAAATCAAGGATAATGTCCCATTTATTGAGCGGACTAATCAGATAAAGACCATCAATAAAAGGGGCGATTTTTTCGACCATTTCCGCCGTGTATTCCAAGGCCGCCTTGCGTTGATCAGCAACTTGATCAAAGTGGGCAAGTTTGTCGCGCAACTCCTGAGGCACGGAAATACCCGGCACCTCGTTATGGAGGAACTCGGCATTACGAGAGGAAATAAGCGGAAATATACCGGGAAAGACAAGGATGTCAAGATGGTTGATCCGCTCCATCATCTGTTCCACCTCATCTTTAGAAAAAAGCGGCTGGGTCATAGCATAACGGGCACCGAGGGCTATTTTCTTTTCAAGCCGGCTGATTTGCATTTCTGGATTAGACGGACGGAAACTGAAGGCGGTACCGATGGAAAAATTGGTTGGCTGTTTTAGGGAGCGTTCGGCCATATTCACGCCTCGATTCAGGCCGTCAAGCATTCTAATCAGACCACCAGAACGCAGATCAAAAACACCGCTCACTCCCGGTTGATCCGTACCAGCGGCGGAATCGCCTGAAACAGCCAGCACGGCCTCGATACCCAGCAGATGCGCTTCCATCATCCGGGATTGCAGCCCTAACGCATTGATATCCCTTCCTGTTTGATGAATAATGGTCTGGAGACCTGTTCGATGACGGATCAGAGAAGCTACACCGAGATTTCCGGCCCGCAGAATAGCAAGAGGGTTTTCACCCAATGAAATGGCATCAACCCCCGCTTCAGCCAGCTTTTTCGCTCCAGTCAAAAGAGGTTCTACATTGAGATGTTTGGGCGGATCAAGTTCCGCAATAATAGGCAAGCGACCGGGGGTAAGGCTTTCCAGAAAACCGCCTTTTCGTGATGCGCCGGTAATGTTTTCTTTGACCTCTTCTCGGATTTCCACTGCTGTTATCCGCACTCGAACAGGCTTGATCTTTAAGGCGGAACGGAATTCTTGAATATGAGTCGGGGCGGTGCCGCAACAACCGCCGATAAGATGGACACCGTTACGGATCATTTCTCTGGCTTTGAGTGCCATGTAGCTCGGTTGAGCTGGGTAGATTGTGCGGTGTCCGATTATTTCCGGCATTCCCGCATTGGGAAACGCCGATAACACAACACCTTCACCGGCCAAGACCGCCATTTTCTCGATGGCCGACACCATTGCGTCAATACCTCGACCACAGTTTGTTCCCACCAAAGCGGCTCCGGCCGCATGCATTTTTTGACCGCAAGTGAAGGCATCATCACCTCGAACGGTCCTGCCTTGCGCCGGAAAGACCATCTGGCTGATAACAGGAAGATCAGGAGCTTCCTGTCGGGCGACCTCAATGGCGAGCAACACTTCGTCAAGACTTGAAAAGGTTTCTAAAATCAGGACATCAGCACCTCCGTCGGCTAAACCGCGAATCTGTTCCCGAAAACTTTCCCGAATATCATCCGGGATAAATTCTTCCTCGTCACGGGGAAAACTGATTCCAGAGGGGCCTACGGAACCGGCAACATATACTTGATGCCCGGCGGCCTTGACGGCGATTTTAGCCCCGATCCGGTTGATTTCCTGCACCCGCTCTTCGGCTCCTGTTTCACGCAATTTGAAGAGGTTGGCACCAAAGGTGTTGGTTTCAATCAATTGACTACCAGCTCGAATATACTCTTCATGGGCGGCGAAAATAATATCCGGTGTCTGCACATTCAGCAGATCCAGATTTCGGCCTCTTTCGACACCCCGTTCAAAGAGATAGGAACCGAGCGCACCGTCTCCCAGCACGACATGATTTTGAATATATTCTATAAAATCAGGCTTCATTCTATTTTTGATCAATTAATTTAATTTTTCCGCCGCATTAAAGCGTAAAAACTTCATTACACGAACGGACAAGGCATTGCTCAGTATGCAGGAATTTTTTTGAGAGCGCATTGGAAAATAATTTATACACAATAAAAGCTATAAGTACAAATTTTTTTATCCAAATTTGTCTAAAAGAGCACGCTATTTAAGCGGTCGGAACAGCAGGGGAGCGGGAGTGCGAAAAAAGAAACCTTCCGGTATCCTGCCTTCCCCAGTTTTTTGCAAAGAGCTTGGGAGGCAGGACATCAAAACGGCTTAGAGCACCCTGAATTTGGATAAAAATTGAAAATATCCAGGCGGCAGCGGATTATTTTTTTTCAGGAGCGGATTTGTTGAGACCACCAAGGGCAAGTTCGATCACCTCATCCATATGGCGGACAGGAAAGAAAGAGAGTTTTTTGCGCATATCCTCTGGAATTTCAACTAAGTCCTTTTCATTATCATAGGGAATAATTATTTTTTTAATGTCGGCCCGCAAAGCGGCAAGCGCCTTTTCCTTAAGTCCGCCGATGGGAAGCACTCGACCGCGCAGAGTTACCTCGCCAGTCATAGCCACGCCTTTCTTCACCATCCGTCCTGTGATCGCTGAACAAAGCGCTGTGGTCATGGTTATGCCCGCTGAAGGACCGTCTTTCGGAATAGCTCCGGCCGGAACATGGATATGGATATCAATAGTATCAAAATAGTCTTCCTCCACGCCTAAGCTCTTGCCTCGGCTGCGGCAGTAGGTCAGGGCGGCCTGGGCGGATTCTTTCATCACGTCGCCGAGCTGGCCGGTAAGAATCAATTTTCCTTTGCCCGGCAGGATCGAGGTCTCTATATGAAGCAGAACCCCACCCACTGAAGTCCAAGCCAGACCGACGGCCAGACCGGGTTGCATCAGGGTGTCCAGCTCTGTTTCGGGAAGAAATTGAGGCGGACCAAGGTATTTTTTCAGGGTGTTTTTTGAAATCGTATACGGGCCTTTTCCGCCTTCGGCTATCTTGCGGGCCAGCTTACGACAGATCTTGCCCAGTTCCCGTTCCAAATTACGCAC
>CBDTVG010000342.1:0-2906 GCA_965363745.1 uncultured Candidatus Electrothrix sp.
CAAGCTCCTTAGAGCGTTCTGTCGCTGCTTGGACAGCCTTCATGACTGTTCCCCGAAGTCCCGCCTCTTCCAGTACCTGAAGACCGGTGATCGTCGTGCCGCCCGGCGAGGTAACCTTTCCTTTGAGCACAGCCGCTGGTTCGTTGCTTTCCAGAGCGAGCTTCGCTGAGCCGTACAGGGTTTGCAGAGCCAGCTGTTCCGCCACAGGCCGTGGGATACCAGTCAAAACACCGCCGTCAATCATGGCTTCAAGAAAGGTGAACACATAGCCCGGCCCGGAACCGCTCAGGCCTGTCACCGCATCAAGAAGATTTTCTGGAACCTCAACACAGGTGCCGACTGCGGCGAAAATTTGCTGAGCTGTCTCCATGTCCTGCTGTTTGATATTTTGATTACCGCTCAGAGCTGATGCTCCAGCAAGCACCAAGGCCGGGGTGTTGGGCATCACCCGGATAATGCGCATGTTATCACCGGCACCTTGTGCAAGTTGCGCTAAGGTAATTCCGGCGGCGATGGAAATGAGCAAGTGTTCGGGAGTCAGGTGCACACTGTATTGGCGAAGAACCGGCTGCATGATCTGCGGTTTTAGCGCCAAAATGATCACGCTACTGTTTGCGGCAAGCTCAACCGCTGTTTCCACTCCATTGATCTGGTAGGTTGTTTCAAGGTACTCTCGACGCTTGGTCATGGGCTCGACGACCGTGATGTTTTTTCCCGTTGTCAGGCCTGATTCTATCATTCCTCGAATCAGGGCTTCCCCCATCTGGCCGCCTCCGATCATGCCGATTTTCTGTGCTGTCATTTTTTCTCCTGTTATTTTTTAATTTTTTCAATTACTTTTGGTTATTTTTGCAAGCTATATGTATTTGCAGAACCGTTGTTTGTCAAAGTTCTTAAGAGTTCTTAACTCCAGCCCCGCATCGGTTTATTTGCGCTCTATCATTGTTAGTATTTCATGCTTTACAGCAACGAGGTGTTTGTAAATCGCTTGTAAATCTTCAATCTTGGTTGAATCGAAATTGGGCGAGATAAAATACTGATAGGTCTTTTCGGACAGTTTTTCAAGGATGACAAAATGCCAGCTTCCGCCGATAATATAGGCTCCTTTGATCTCAACCCATCCATTCAGTTCAATTGCGCTGATCAGTTCCGCAAGCAGTTGAGGGCGTGGATTACTGTAGTCTTCACCGCGTTTAAATTCCTGAATAAAGAAATAGGGCTTTTTGCTTTCCACCAATCCTTCAGAGACAACAAAATCGGCTGTCCCGTTGAATATGAATTGATCTGTCGTGTAAGAAAGTGGCAATTCATAGAAATCCCGCATTTTTTTTTCATACGATTTAAACCGGACTTTATTCAGCAAGGGTGCGATAAAGTTTATTTTCAGGTCTTCCTCGCTGTACCGTTCAATAAGGGCTTTATTATCATCAAGCAGATCGGAGAGAAAGGTCTTGATATCCTGATCAATTGTAACTTCGATACGAAACCAGTCGTCAAACCGATGTTCATCAAGATCCTGCTCAATATCAAACAGCTGCTGTAAATCTCGGTCACGTATTTTACTGTACTGATATGTCGGGATCGGTGCTTCTTCCTTCCGCTCTAAGAACTGCAATTTTTGTTTGAGTTCTTTGATCTCCTGTAACAGCTGTACCTCTATGTCGTCATGCATACCGTTGTCTCAACATGTTGATGAGCAATTTCTTATTCTTGTTTGCTCCGCCAAGCTTCTTCGCTTTTTTCTCCCTGTTTCCTAATTTCCTCTTGGGATATCATACCAGCATATGAAAAAAAATCATCCTTCATTTTAGATGGAACGCTGGAGAATGCTCGAAAGAAAGCAAAAAAGCCCGCTGACTTAAAAAAAGTCGGCGGGCAAAAATAGGAACGGGGGAAACGAACAGGGAAAAGTCACTCAGGCCATACAAGGTCGGGGGGCTTGAGGAAGAAGCACACCCGGAAGGTAAGAGCGTCTTTTCCTGCGGTCAGTATTGATAATTTTGGGCAATACCGCATCTCCGTGTTTGCAAAATTTGACGTATTCCCAGCAGTCAGGATTATCAACAATTTTCTGCATCAGGCCGTGATGCAGACTGTGCCCGGATCTATCAGCGATAACATGTCCCAAGACCGGGCCGCCGAGTAGGGCCAGATCACCTATTAGGTCCAATACTTTATGGCGAATAAATTCATCATCAAAGCGCAACCCCTCTTCGTTGAGGACTGTGCGGCGATCCCAGTGAATGGCGATCACATTTTTCAAGCTGCCGCCAAGGGCGAGACCGTTTCTCCAGAGTTCTTCAACCTGTTCAACAAAGCCGAAGGTTCTGGCTTCCGCTATTTCATTGTTAAATCGTTCAGGAGTGAGATCAAGACTGTAGCTTTGCTCGTTGATAAGCTCATTGTCACCGAAATCAATGCTGCCGGTTATTTTAAAACCCTCATACGGTTCGATGAGAATGGATTTGTCGCCGGAGCTGAAAGAAATCGGTTTGGTGATACGGAGCACTTTGCGGAGGGCGCGTTGCCTTTTCAGTCCACCCTGCTTAAGCAGGTGAACGAATGGACCGGCACTGCCGTCCATGATGGGAACTTCGTGAGAATCAATATCTATTGTGGCGTTATCAATGCCAGCCCCGTGCAGGGCCGCCATGAGGTGTTCGGTGGTGGAAATTTTTTCTCGGCCGTTACCGATGGTGGTGGCCAAGGTGGTGTCAACAATCTGTTCCATCCTGGCTGGAATAGCAGGTTTTTGTGCGAGATCTGAGCGGTAAAAACAAATTCCGCTGTTCTCTGTCGCTGGCTTAATGGTCATACTGACTGTTAAGCCTGTATGAAGACCGATGCCGCGACAACTGACGGAACGTCTTAAGGTGTACTGATGCGGTTTAATTTGGGTAGACATT
>CBDTVG010000343.1:0-2891 GCA_965363745.1 uncultured Candidatus Electrothrix sp.
TGTTTCGTAATTGTTCTGTTTAAAACCTGTAGAGAGATCATTTGCAAGCCTAAATAGCAGGCAAGCTGTATAAGCTTTGCTGCATAAGGAGAAAAAGTGAGTCTGGAAATGTTAACTTTTGTTAAATCAGCTTGGATAAAGCCCCTTTGGACGCAACTCAGCCGCCTAACCGGTGAACGGGCTAAGGAGCTTGATCGCCTGCGGGATGAGTTTGTTGATCCTGAGCAGCTCAGGGGGCTTTATATTGAACCGCACCTTCAGGATCGAAATCCGGCGGATGCGCATCAGGATGATCTATTGGTTGCGGCTCGGCAACTGGCCTTTGAGCGGGTGAACGAGTTTTTTCAGGGCAAACTTCCCCTTGAAAAAGACGGTCGGCACCAGATGTTCATTCTTTCTGATGCCGGGATGGGCAAAACTTCCCTACTACTCATGATCAAGCTGATGCATCTGACCAGTTTTTGGCCCAAGGGACATAACTGTGAGCTGTTTAAGCTGGATGAAGACAGTTTGAAGCGTATGTGTGCTGTTTCCGAAAAAGGAAAAACCGTTCTCCTTTTGGATGCTTTGGATGAAGATCGCCACGCTTGGAAACGTATTCGTGAGCGATTGGAGGAATTGTTGCAAATCAGTGAAGATTTTCGCAGGGTGATTATCTCATGTCGTACTCAATTTTTTCCGACTATGGAACCTGATGCTTTTGGGCGAGCTGAAATAAAAGTGTTTTCATCTGGTTACCATTGTCCCGTGCTGTATTTATCGCCCTTCAGTGACAAGCAAGTTTCTGATTTTATTGAAAAGAAGTTTTGCTTGACTTGGCAGCATCGTTTGCGTTTAAAAACTGGCTTTATTAGGAGGCAGCGGAAACGGGCCGTCCAGCTATTGGATCATATGCAGGATTTGCGCATGCGACCTATGCTGCTTCAGCATATTGACAAATTACTAGCGATTAATGATCAGCAGAAGTCTAATGCTTATACAATTTATCAAGTTCTTATCCATGAATGGTTGGATCGGGAAGTTCGCAAGTTAAGAGGGCAGCATGATATTAAAATGAGGGTACCAGAACGCAAAGAACTGTTTTATGCCTGTTTGCTGGTGGCTGAACATATGGAGCGACGGGGAAGGCGGGTAATAGCAGAGCGTGATTTGCAGGAATTGATTCATAAGGATAAAAATATTCGTTGGTTGGAACAATTTGAGCTTGGTGGGCGTTCTCTCCTTAACCGAAATTCCGACCGCGCCTTTCGTTTTAGCCACTACACTATTCAAGAATTTCTTCTTGCCTGTTGTGTGGCGAATGACAGATTTACCGACAAAATACGTGCTACAGATCAGTTAGTGCGCTTTTTAGTGCTCGCTAACTGTTTTGGGCGGTGCGGTCATTATATTGATTTCGATGGGTTTAATTGGAAAAGATATGTTGAATCGCATGGATTTCCAGTTTTTCGGGATCGTCTGAGTAATAATAAAAAAGGTCCGGCGATAATTATGCTTATAGGAGGATATTTTCGTATGGGAGATATCCAGGGGATAGGAAAGGATGATGAAAGGCCGCTTCACGGGGTGCAGATGGATAACTTTTCTGTTGGTTGTTATCCGGTGACTTTTGCTGAATATGATGCCTTTTGCGAAGTCACAGGATGTGAGAAGCCAGAAGATAAAGGTTGGGGCAGAGGACAGCGACCGGTAATAAATATCAGTTGGCAAGATGCTGAAGCCTATTGTCAGTGGTTGAGCCGGGAAACCGGCCATACCTATCGTCTGCCCACCGAGGCGGAATGGGAATACGCCTGCCGGGCGGGCAGTGAAACGATTTGGTGTTTTGGTGATGATAAGGAAGATCTTGGTGAATACGCTTGGTATGAGAAAAACTCCAACAACAAAACGCATTCAGTCGGGAGAAAAAAGGCCAATGCCTGGGGCCTGTATGATATGCACGGCAATGTCTGGGAGTGGTGTGACGATTGGTATCACAGAAATCCGGTGCATAATCCTATTGTGGAAGAGCCCGGCGTGGACCGTGTCATTCGCGGCGGCTCGTGGTACGAAGGGGCGCAGTTATGTCGTTCCGCCTTCCGTGATCGAGACGTGCCAGCTTATCGTGCCAAAAATCTTGGCTTCCGCTGTGTCCGAGTTCAGGATGAGTCGGTCAGGTAAGCACGGACTGCTTTGTCGCTTGATGCAGATTATCTGTAACTACTCAGCCTAATAAAAAAGGCCGCTTTCGCAAATAGCGTAAGTAGCCTTTTTTTATGTTGCTGCTGTCGGGATAAAAGGGTTTCCGTGGAAGGCGATCTTTGATCGCCCCGAAAACATTTTTGGAATTTTTGTGGGCTGTGGAGATATACCCCCGGATACTGGCGAAGCGTTCCGCACCCTCAAAAGTACGGAAGCAGCCCGACCCGAAACCTTCTGCTTGACCTTCATCATGCGTACATCCCTTTCCGCCGCATTGTTGTCGAACGGAATCCAGAGATCGTACATGAAGGCGAGAGTCTCCGATCTGTAATCCCGTAGCCTTATCAGCAGATTGAGCGGCTGGATTTTTTTCGGTCGGCCCTTCTTTTTTTCCTTCGGAGGCGTGAAAGGATTCTCCGCAAATCCAAGGAGAACGATTTCATCGTACCGCCGCTCAAAATTCTTGATCTGTTCCAGCCCGAAGCGGTTCCGGTCTGGCTTCAGTTTTTCGATCTCTTCTTTTTTATCTCAAGCAGCAGATCGGCCACGTCGCCGATCCATGCCTGTTTATACCGTTTACCTATGAATTTAAGCTTGCGAAGATGGTGCGCGTTGCACAGCGCATGATCGCAGTTTTTATATCCAAAGTACGATTTCCAGTGATCATGCACCACCGTTCCTCTGAATTCTCCGAGGATTCCGGCGGCATC
>CBDTVG010000344.1:0-2874 GCA_965363745.1 uncultured Candidatus Electrothrix sp.
GATTCACCAAAATAAACATTTATCACGCAACTCATGCTTATAATAATAACAACTTATCCTTTTTCCTTAAAAAAGCAACGAAAAAATCCCGGCCTCCCGCCTTTCTCCCGCAAGCCGCATCGCTATTCCCTCCAGACCAAGCAGCGCATCCCGTTCATCGCATTGCCCGTCAAAATTTCTCTTGACAAACCCGAACCGCCACTCTACGTTGGATAATATAAGTTATTGAAGCATTTACGCTGCATAATCAACCTAGTAATCAGACAAAGAACAGCGGAAAATGATAAAGGAAGAAGCTGTGAAGAAGACACAATGCAAGAAAAGAGCGGAAGCGTTGACCTTTACTGTAGGCCTGTTGAGCCTGCCAAGCCCAGCTCTCGCCTGCGGAAGCTGCGTTTTTGACATGTCGGAATATGTCCTGCCTCATGCACTGGGCTGGACTATAGGTATAACGATCTGGTTCTGCGCTGTTATGGTGGTTGCCGCCACAGAGCAAAATCTTCTTCTCACTTCTCCTTCTTCATCTCATGTGTTCACTTCTTTCTCCCTGGTCGTCCTCTCATTTTTTATAGGTACCTTATTTTTGGGAACTTTACCGTTCGGACTGCTCGGTCTGCTGGCGGCGGCCACCACAGCGAAAGGTTTCAGTCCCAAGATCCGACCAAAGCTCTCAAAAAGTACGCGGGTCTCGCTGAAGGCCGTGTCCACAACAGCATTCGTCTGTATGCTGGCGGGCTTGGCGATCAGTATGCATACAAAGAATACCCGCAGTGATGCCGAATTCGTCCTGCAATCGGTAGGCCATCAAGGCAAAGTTGTTCTTGACCGACTTATATCAGAAAAAAACGAGAAGCAACTTAGACAGATCTTAGCGGACATGGACAGTTCAAATACAACACATATTTACTTTGCGAAAGAGGTCTCCGAGGCTCTGGAAAAAATAGAGCAAGAAAGGACGGGGCCTTATGTCGATGCGCAATGAGCAGCCCGGAAAGGACTGTTTTGAATTGGTTCATCAGGTATTCCTTCCCCGGCTTCTCGCTATAATAAACGAATCGGTCATCAATACCAGATAAACTCCGCCGGAGACAAACATGGACAAGCAGCCTGATTACGACAAAAAGAAGGTCATCTCATGGGCCTTGTACGACTGGGGCAACTCCGCTTTTGCCACCACGGTGATGGCCGGTTTCTTCCCTGTCTTCTTTAAGCAATACTGGAGCGCAGGCAGTTCCGCAGTGGAGAGCACCTTCCGGCTCGGCGCAGCCAACTCCATTGCCAGTTTGGTTATCGTTGCTGCGGCTCCTATCTTAGGGGCAATTGCCGACCGGGGCGGAGCCAAAAAACGCTTTCTCTTCTTCTTCGCCTTTCTCGGCATCCTGATGACCGGCGGTCTCTACTTTGTCGGTAAGGGAGAGTGGCTGATAGCGGCCTGTTTATACGCCTTCGGGATCATCGGCTTTTCCGGCGGTAATGTCTTTTACGATGCACTTCTGGTTGCTGTGGTTGGGCAGAAAAAGGTGGACTTTGTCTCCTCTCTCGGCTTCGCTCTCGGCTACCTTGGCGGTGGGCTTCTGTTTGCCCTCAATGTCTTAATGACCCTTCATCCGCATTTCTTCGGGCTTGCGGACGCAACCGAGGCAGTACGTTGGTCGTACATCTCCGTGGCCCTCTGGTGGGCGATCTTTTCGATTCCGATTATGCTCTTTGTCGAGGAAAAGCAGGAGGGCGGGCAGAAACAGGCAGGTCGGAACTCGGTTAAGGAAGGTTTCCAGCAGCTTGCACGCACCTTTGCCGAAATCCGTAAATTGAAGCTGGTCTTCCTTTTTCTTGCGGGCTACTGGTTGTATATCGACGGCGTAGATACCATAGTGCGCATGGCCGTAGATTACGGCATGGCCATCGGTTTCAAGCCTGAAGGACTTATGGTCGCCCTGCTGATTACCCAGTTTGTCGGCTTCCCAGCAGCTATCGCCTTTGGTTGGCTCGGTGAAAAGCTTGGGCCGAAGACCGGCATTCTGATTGGTATTGGGGTCTATATCCTGATTACGATATGGGCCTATTTCATGCGTCAGCAAACGGAATTCTATATACTGGCCGTGGGCATCGGTCTTGTTCAAGGCGGAGTGCAGTCCTTAAGCCGCTCCCTCTACACCCGCATTATTCCCCGGAACAAGTCAGCGGAGTTTTTCGGCTTCTACAATATGCTCGGCAAATTCGCCGCTGTCATCGGCCCCCTGCTGATGGGCTGGGTCGGGGTCATTTCAGGAGACCCGCGCATGGGCATACTCTCCCTTATTCTTCTCTTTGTCGCGGGCGGCGCATTACTCTCCCGTGTTGATGTAGAAAAAGGGATGCGAATGGCGAGGGAGCTGGAACAGGATCAGGTCTGAGGGTACTGCGCTGATCAAACCGCCACATCTCATTCTCCGGTACTTTTTTTCTGTACCGGCTGCTTACGCAATCCATCCAGAACGTGACGTAGGGCCATGATCGGGTTACTCAGGATCATGCGCGGGCCGACAGTACGCATGACTGTTCGGATTTTTTCTCGCATACTCGGCTTGTGGCAATGAACCTGACAGTTGCCGCAGGTCGTCTTGCCCTCCTGAAAGGGACAGTTGGCGAGGCGTTGTTTTGAGTAGTTGAGCAACTCCGCGCAATCCGCGCACAGCTCTGCGCCGCCGGAATGTTTCATGCGGCAGTATCGGCGTATCATCACCTCGACGGTGTCGGATTCGCGTTGCATCCTGCCTGATTTTTTTGGCATGCTTCATATCCCGGTTGACACTTTTTCAAAAAATCATTCATAAAGTTGCGACAAATTGCTTGGTTCAAGCTATTATGACGGCTGATAATTTCCAGTCAAATCGA
>CBDTVG010000345.1:0-2849 GCA_965363745.1 uncultured Candidatus Electrothrix sp.
TGGCCCGATACCTTCGTTATGCGAAAAAAATAATCCTCGGAATATCAAATATATACCTGTGGTTATTTTTTTCGTATGCCTTGATCTCGAATCAAAATCCTAGTAAATTAACAGACTCATAAATGAACTACTGAATAATCGTGTTAGAAATTGTCTTTCATCCACGCTTTTGCCGTCTCAACTATTGCCATATTTTTCGGAACTAAGGCCGGCTTCTTGGCAAAACTATCTTTCAAGGCATTTACAACATCATCTTCAGGTAGCCCTATAAGATCTAGTGCGATAAGAGCACCTAAGAGAGCGGTATTCGCCGCCTTCGGCACACCTTTAGATGTCGCAATTTCTGCTGCGGGAAAGGCATAGACAGACACATTTTCAGGCAGATCAAACTCCACTGGTATTTGCGAGTCGTAAATAATCACTCCACCAGCCTTGACCGTCGGAGCAAATTTTTCAAGAGATGGCTGATTCATCGCAACCAGTACATCCGGCTTGTCCACGGCGGGAGATCCAATTTCCTTATCAGCCAGGACAACAGAGCAGGAAGCCGTTCCACCCCTCTGCTCAGGGCCATAACTTGGAAACCATGAAACATTTTTTCCCACGCTGTTTCCGGCATTTGCAAGTACCAGACCGAGGCTGAGAATTCCCTGACCGCCAAAACCGCAAAATTTGAACTCTTTTTCAGCGAAGTTCTCTGTCTCACCGTCAACTGAACTGTTTGCAACCACTAAATCGCCCAGAGGCTTTACCGGAATATTTCGGGGCTGTAGGACATCATCATCACTGCGATCACGAAAATTCCCCAATGGAAAGGTTTTCTCCATGGCATCAATGGTAAATTGTGCGGATTGCACTGCACTCATCTTCATGTTCGTCGGACAGGGTGATAAAATTTCCACAAAGGCGTAGCCTTTACCCTCTTTTTGAATCTCTATGGCTTTTCGAATTGCTTTTTTCGCCTTTAAGATTCTTTTGGTATCGGCAACGGATACTCTTTCGATAAATACCGGAGCTTCAAGCTGATTGAACACCTCACAAACTTTGAGTGGAAAACCATCTGTCGCAACATCCCTTCCTGCTGGAGAAGTTGCAGTCTTCTGATCCGGCAAAGTAGTGGGGGCCATCTGACCACCAGTCATACCGTAAATCGCATTGTTAATGAAAAAACAGACGAATTTCTCACCACGATTTGCTGCCTGGAAGGCGTTGTTAAAACCGATGGCACCCAGATCACCATCGCCCTGGTATGAGATAACAACCTTACCGGGAAGCGCACGGGAAAGCCCCGTAGCAACGGCTGAAGCTCTACCATGAGGAGCCGCAACATTACCGCAATCAAAGTAGTAATAACAAAAAGCTCCGCAACCAACCGGTGAAACAAATACGGTATCATCCTGCAGGCCAAAATCCGCTACAGCTTCTGCAATAAGCTTGTGGATTATACCATGACCACAACCAGCGCAATAATGGGTGGCCTTGGTCTTGCTGCCGTCTTTTCTCTCGAAGTGCTCGTAAAATCCTTCTGCCTTCTTAATCATTATCTGCCTCCATGAGTTTCTTAGCCGCAGCCACAACCTCCTCCGTCGTCACCAGCATCCCACCCATTCGGTTAACCAACTCTACCGGGGTAAATACTTTGCGATCGAGATGCAAAAGAACATCATCCCGATACTGGCCGTTACTCAACTCGACAACCAATATTTTTTTACCTTTTGAAACTTTCTGCAGTTCTTCTTCCGGAAAAGGAAAAAGAGTAATAGGTCTGAATAAACCCGCTTTTATACCTTCAGCACGGAGTTCGTCCACAGCGGAACGTGCAATTCGTGCACTGGAACCGTATCCTGTCAAAATCAATTCTGCATCATCAGTGAGATAATTTTTTGATGCGGCATCAACGCTCATTGAGTTGTACTTAGCATCAAGCAGCCAGTTATGTTTTTCCTGGAGATCGTTCTGCAAATAAATGGAAGATATAAGATTCTCCCGTGTTTCACTGCTGCCCTGTACCGCCCAGTCACTCACTTCCGGTGGAGTCAGTTCCTCCGCCGGTATTTCCAAAGACTCCATCACCTGTCCTAAAACAGCATCGGTGAGAACAATGGCAGGGTTCCGATATTTATATGCAAGTTCGAAGGCCTTTATTGTCAGATCGCACATCTCCTGAACCGAAGAAGGAGCCAGAACAATGGCTTTATAATTACCGTGTCCACCGCCCTTTACCGCCTGATTATAGTCGCCCTGCTCTGGTCCAATATTTCCAAGACCGGGTCCTGCTCTCTGCACATCTACAATGACAGCAGGAAGCTGCGCTCCGGCAAGATAGGAAATCCCTTCACACATGAGACTCATACCTGGCCCTGAAGAGGCTGTCATAGACATTTTTCCGCTACTCGCCGATCCGTAAATCATATTGATGGCACCAGTCTCACATTCTGCCTGCAAAAATGTCTTTCCACGTTGTGGAAAAAGCAATGCAGCTGAATGAGCGATTTCACTCGCCGGGGTGATTGGGTAGCCAAAATAAATTTCGCACCCCGCATACAATGCACCCACAGTGACGGCCTCATTACCTTTTATGAATTTTCTCATGAACAGTTACTCCTTGTCCTTTTTGTACACCTCAATGGCGTAGGGTTCGGGACAATTATAAAAACAGATCCCACAGCCGGTACATCCCTCACCGATATATTCCGCAGGGACATATCCCTTGCCGTTCATCTTCTCTGACAATCGAAGACAATCCTTAGGACAAGCGTCAACACACCTGCCACATCCTTTGCACTCGTCCTGAATAATATGAGGATGAGATTTATCACCATGCTTCTCGCAACTCATTGCTCTCCTGC
>CBDTVG010000346.1:0-2846 GCA_965363745.1 uncultured Candidatus Electrothrix sp.
ACCTTAATCATAAGAATGCCGACCACGCCTATAACCATAATCCCGATATTAATTCCAATCACCAGCCACGGTTTACCGGATGCAGTTTTGCCGATCCAGCGCAGATGGCGGTTGAGCAAAGAATCTTTATGGGCTCCTGTTGTGCCGCTGCCGAAATTCTCCAAACTCTTTTCATCCATCATCATCACGTAAGCCGGGATAAAAACAATGGTCAAGAACCAAGCCAGCAGGATACCCAGAGCGACAAAAATACCAAAAGCCTGCACCGGCGGAATCGGTGTGAAGGCCAAAGAGGCAAATCCGGCAGCCGAGGTCAGGGAGGTGAAGAACATGGGTTTGAACAGATCGCCTATAACATAAATCAGCGTTTCCTTCCGGTTCTTGCGCTGCTGGTAAACATCAAAAAATTCGGACAAAATATGCACCGAATCCACCACTGCGATAGGCATGATAAAAATCGGGATCATGGAACTCATGATGTGCAGGGTGTGGCCGGTTCCGATGAGCATTCCCATAGTCACAACCACCGTACAGACGGCAATGATCATTGGAGCGATGATCAGCTTGATATTACGGAAGAAAAAAAGCATGAGCAGGAAGATCATCAGCATAGCCAAGGGTGCCGAGACCGCCATCTGGATGAACATCTCCTTGCCGAAGGTGTCTTCCGCCACCGGCAGACCGGTGATATGAAATTCATCATCACCTGCGCCGATTTCAGCAATTTTTTCCCGCAACTTTTCCGCCACGGAATGGGCAAAATCCTTCTTGGTGATGGGCAGATAAATTCCTAGAGCCTTGCCGTCCTCGGAAACCATGGTGCCCTTGAGCAGGGGGTTGGCCAAGGCGTAATCCCGAATTTTGAGCGCCGCTTCACGGGTGGTCGGCGGCTCCTTCATCAGCCATTCAAAACGCACCTGACCAAGCCCGGCCTGAAGGATGTTGTCCACATTATCCGGTGCGATAATATCCCGACTGACCACCCGCCGTTTCGGGTCATCCGGGTCGGCCAGAGTGGCGGCGAATTTACTCAAGGTGTCAACCCGTTTGAGGGTCTCTGGGTTAAACACCCCATCAGGATGGTGCTCATTGACCACCCCTAAAACCACCACGTCGTACAGACCGAACTCCTTCTTGGTCTGATCATGAAAGATCCGCACCGCCTCATGTTCCGAGAGCATATTCTCCGGGTCGGTGTCCACATGCACCTGGGAAATAAAAGCCCCGACAATGAGTGTGCAAAGCACCATGATCGCGGTCACGACCTTTGGTTTGTGCAGGGAAAACTGAATCAGTTTGCTGGATAACTGCATTGTTTCTTTCCTCCTATTTTTTAATATGTTTCGATCCTGAAAAACCAGGATTATTTATCCGCTCAATAAAAAATCGCTATCGACTCAGGCTATACCGCAAAAAAGTTGCTTCATAGTCTTCATTAACTCAATTACCCGCTTGTCCGCAATCTTATTATAAATAAAATTCGCTTCCTTCCTGGAACCGATAATTCCTTGGTTGCGCATGATATTTAAGTGCTGACTGATATTCGCCCCGCTGGTCGCCACCTCTTCCCGAATTTCACTGACAGACAGTTCTCCGTCTTGGAGCAGACAGAGAATCTTCAACCGAATGGGATGGGATATTGATTTGAGTAACAGAGCCAACTCTTTGACTTCATTGTCCACCATAATTTCTCCGATATGCTACCATGTTTAATTAAATAATTAATTAACTATATAATTAAACAGAGAGCATTCCTTTGTCAATATATTTTTCCGCACCTACTGTATCATCCAACTTTTTATACGGCTGAATACGACTGATTTAGCTCAGAAAATCTGACAAATCAGTATTTTCTATCATGCTCAAAAAATTAGGAATACTCGCCCCTGGCTAACAGCAGAAGAAAAACAGCAAGAAAAAGGCAGGTGATCGCCGCTATTTCTTGATATAATTTAGATTCTTGTTCTTGTTTAGGGTGGCATGATCAAACTTCATGCGGCTTTGACTCGCAGACAAGCTTCCTTCACGCTGCGGTGTCAGCAAGACGCAACAAGGCGTTAACTGAGGCGACAGCAACTGGAGTACCGCCTTTCCGACCCAAAGCGGTGATAAACGGATACGATTTACCCGCCAGAATTTCCTTGGACTCCAGGGCGTTGACAAACCCAACCGGCACACCGATCACCAAATCAGGTGCGAAAACACCCCGCTCTATCAACTCCATAGTTTTCAGCAGAGCTGTGGGCGCATTTCCCACCGCAACGATGCCGATATTTTCCTTAACAGCCCGCTCCACAGCCGCTTCCGAGCGGGTCATTTCATCGGCCACCGCCTTGTTCACAGTTTTTGTCTCAGCGACTCGACAAATCACCTCGCTTCCAAACTTTTTCAGCAAGGCCTTAGAGATACCACTGGCCGCCATGTTAACATCCACCAAGATATTTTTCCCGGCTCGGATAGCGTTCAACCCGGCCTCAATCGCCCCGGCCTGAAAGCGCATATTCTCGGCAAAAGAAAAATCACCGGTGGCGTGGATGCAACGCCGCACCACGGCAAATTGGTCAGGAGTGAAATCCGTGGAACCGATCTCGGATTCAATAATGCGAAAGCTCTCAGCCTCGATTTCCAAAGGCCCTATTTTTTTTATTTCCGGTACATTCATTTGATATTGTTTAATATTATTTTATTTTTAACGATTTACAATCGCTGTTCATTATATATATACGAGCCACCACCGGGGTCATTCTGGTCGTCACCATCCAATGTTACGATCAGCGAGGCCTCGGCCCGCTTGACACCGTAGCGCAAAGCCGCATTTTGCCCGCTTTGTCGATTAAGCCGGATAA
>CBDTVG010000347.1:0-2845 GCA_965363745.1 uncultured Candidatus Electrothrix sp.
GAGGCCATGCAGGAAAAACAGATTACTATCGGAGAGTCCACCTTTCCCCTGCCTGAACTTTTTCTGGTGCTGGCGACCCAGAACCCTATAGAGCAGGAAGGAACCTATCCGCTGCCGGAAGCCCAGATAGACCGTTTTATGCTCAAGGTGGTGGTGGGTTATCCCACCCGTGAGGAGGAACGGAAGATTCTGGATATGGTGGAACATACCGATTCCAAGGTCAGCGTACAGCCGCTGATTTCACCCGAAGATATCCTGGCGGCCCGCAAGGTGGTGGATACCATTTACCTTGATGATCGAATCAAGGAGTATATCGTTGATTTGGTTTTCGCCACTCGTGATCCGGCAGGGGCCAATCTGGATATGAAGGACTATATTGAGACCGGGGCCTCGCCTAGGGCCACCATCAATCTGAAGGCCGCAGCTCGTGCGCTGGCCTATCTCAATGGTCGGGGCTATGTGATCCCGGATGATATTAAGAACTGCGCTCTGGATGTCATGCGCCATCGCCTACGGATCAGTTATGAGGCCGAGGCCGAAGGGATCAGCAGTGAGGATATTATTCGGCGGCTGCTGGATACTGTGCCGGTACCGTGATGCAGATGCCGCCTGTTGGTCGGTCTTTAAGGCTGATCATTATTAATTCATGAGGATAAAAATGAAAATCCTATTTTACCTTATTTTGTTTTTTGCATTACTCGTAGCTGGCTGTTCTGGTGAGAAAAAAGAAAATTTCGAAGAGAGTAGCCAATTCGGCGGAGAACTGCAGGTGTGTGAAGATTCCAAGGAACTTAGTAAAGTTAATGGAATCTCGATAAAATGCGTGTCTAACAATGATGTGTTAGGTGAAGCGGGAATATATACAGATACCGATAATAATGTAATAGCATTTACAATGCTGGCCTCTCCTCTCCCTGATATTTTTTTGTCCAGTGATCATGACGGTTATTGGTACAAAGGTTTCAATAATTTTCCAAAAAGAAATTTTACAATTGAAATTAAAAATCTGCCGATGTCTCATCCTGAGCTGAGAAAACTATTGTTTAGAGGAATTGAGGATACTTTCAATGTAGATATTAGCATTGGTGACTATCCTTGGGATGGATATAAAGTTATCTTTCCTAATAAAAGACCTAATGACTTCCTTCCACCGGAAGGAAATAGCAGGAGAAGTGGCACTATTGAGAAAGGATACTATTTTAAATATAGCACTGTAAAAGATTTGCAAAGATGGCTCAAGCAGTCTTTGCAAAAACCTGTTGAGGTGATATACAAAAATGATTATGGAAAATTTGATTTTTCATTACAATACAAGATGTTTGATCGTGATGATCTCATTGACAAGTTAAATAAAATTGGAATCAAAGTAATAAAAGAAAAAATTAACAGAAAAACGGTTCTTATCGAGAAGAAATAAATACAACTATTTCGTATAGCCGGAATAATAGCAGTTAAAGATATCATGGAAAAAACAATAACCAAAGAAATCCTGAAAAAGGTGCGGCGCATTGAAGTGCGTACCCGGCGGGTGGTGGACGACACCCTAGCCGGGAGCTACCACTCGGTCTTCAAAGGCCAAGGCATGAACTTCGACGAGGTTCGGGAATACGTACCTGGCGACGAAATCCGCACCATTGACTGGAACGTCACCGCTCGAACCGGGGTTCCCCATGTTAAAAAATTCACGGAAGAGCGGGAGCTGACCATCATGTTGATGATCGACATCAGCGGCTCCGGCGGCTTCGGCTCCGGGGAGCAGTCCAAGCGGGAGATGATGGCCGAACTGGGTTCGGTGCTGGCCTTTTCCGCTGTACGCAATAACGACAAGGTAGGGCTGGTGCTGTTTTCCGATTTTGTCGAACTTTTTATTCCGCCGGACAAAGGTCGGAAGCACATTCTCCGGGTTATCCGGGAGATTCTGTTCTTTCAGCCACGGGGCAAAGGCACCAAAATTGCCGAAGCTCTGGATTTTGTCAACCGGGTGGCCAAGCGGAAATGCGTAACCTTTCTTCTTTCCGATTTCTGTCTGCCCGGAGATTTTGATGATGCCTTGGCAATACTCAGGCCCAAACTCCAGGTTACAGGTCGTCGTCATGACCTGATCACCGTATCGGTCACTGATCCAAGGGAACAGGAACTGCCGGATGTGGGGCGGATCACCTTGGAGGATGCGGAAACCGGGGAACAGATCATCCTTAACACCGCTGATGCCGAGACGCGGCAGGCATACGCCAAGCTGGCCACTGACCGGGCCGAGCGTTTCGCCCATACCGTGCGCAGCGTGGGCATCGACCTGCTGCAACTCTCCACCGGCCAACCCTATCTCGCGCCGCTGATGGGTTTTTTTAAATCACGTAAGAGGAGGCTGGCCCGATGAAATGGTTTTCGCCCCTACGCATCCAAAATATCGCATCCCTCCTGTTCATCCTGCTGTTGGCTGCTTTTCCCGCCAGCACCTTAGCTGATCAAGTAAACGTGCCCCTTGCCGACTCGGCAACGCAGAAATCGGCACAAAATCAGTCTGTAGATCAAGCTGATAAACCGGCGGCTCCGGTCATTGCCGAGAACGAGATGTACGATATCCGGGAGCCAATTCCGATCCCGGACAGTAACCGTCTGTTTTGGTTGATCGCAACGGTGTTGGTTGCGCTTTTCCTCATAGGGTTGATCCTCTATTTTTGGAAAAAACGAACTTGCGAGCAAAAGGCCGTGCTGGCTCACGAGACCGCCCTGCGGGAGCTTGAAAGGGCCGGGCCGCTGATTGAGGAGCAGAACATCAACGCCTTCATTACCCTGATCGACCAAACTCTGCGCCGATATATTGAGCAACGTTTCAATATTTTCG
>CBDTVG010000348.1:0-2840 GCA_965363745.1 uncultured Candidatus Electrothrix sp.
TCGCCCCTACAAGCCTGCGTCGAAAAGGGAAGCTATTTTTTGAGAAATTCCTTCTGGATTTTCGCCCGAAGTATCGCATAGAGTTCCTCTTCCCAGGAAATAGAGGGGATGTCGAGATCTTCAACCTTGTTCCGCATGTCATAGGGCGCGATAATCACCTCAACCTTGTCTTTGCCGATTGAGGCCACCAGGTGAAACAGCCGCTCTATTCCTTCATCACCCACAGGTATACAGCCGATAGTCGCGGTCTTTCCATGAATAAAAATATCATAGCCGAGTTTTTTTCGTCCGTCCTGCTTGCCTTTTTTTTGGTCAAAGGCGTTAGGATAATTCAGCTTCATGGACAAGTGGTAGCTGCTGTTGGGATTGAGGTATTCAATACGATATATCCCCTCAGGGATTTGCTTGTCCCCTTCTCTCAGTTTAGGCCCCGGCTTGCCGCTGAATCCGGTAAACGGAAGAGACAGCAACAGGCTGGAATCATTCTGCGCGGACACGCCCCAAACTTCAAGCATCTTTTCCGCCTTCAAGCCGAGAATAATCAGCCGCTCAAACGGTTGCGTATCAATCTGTATCATCTTGCTCTTGTTCAAATCTTCAATAACTTCGGCAACGGTTCTGTCGCCCCGTATTTTGATCAGAATAGGGTACCAGATGAATCGACCATACAGGACGAAAAACAGAAGAGCTATGAGGGTAAGGAAAAAAGGTAGGCGTTTTTTTAGGCCGCTCAGCCAGTTCGTACAATCTTGATTGGATTGCATATTTTTATATCCTGGCTAAACCAACTCCGCCATAACCGTATCCGCCAGCAACAACCCCTGAGCGGTCAGGCGCAGACGGCCCTGAACGATTTCCAGCAGATCCAACTGAAGCAGCCGCTCAAGGGCCTTGCCGTAATACTTCGCAGCATTAATGCCGAAACGGCGGCGTAACTCAGCCAGCGATACACCCTCCGTCATGCGCAACTCCATGATCACTGTTTCCCGGAAAGACGCTTCCGGGGCAAGGCTTTCCTTGTCTTGCCAAATTTCTTTCTCGTTTTCCATGCATTCGCAGTACCCGTTCACGTCATGTATCGCAGTGTACCGAGTGCCACCAAGAGAGGCCGCCGCGCTGGGGCCGAGGCCGATATAGCTGCCGTTACGCCAGTAATTGATATTATGTTTGCATTGGAATCCCGGCTTGGCATAATTGGAAATTTCATAGCGGGCAAGACCGGCCCTAGTGAGCATCTGTCGGGTTGTATCCAGCATCAGGAGAACGCTGTCCTCCTCAGGCAGGGGTAAATTGCCTTGTTCCCGCTGGCGAGCAAAAGGGGTGCCCGCTTCAAGGGTTAATTCGTAGATGGAGAGGTGTTGCGGTTGCAGATCCAAGGCTTGACCCAGGGTTTCCCGCCAAGAGGAGAGGGTCTGTTCGGGTAGGCCGTACATCAGATCTAAGTTGATGTTGGCAAACCCAGCTTGGCGAGCCAGAGCGACCGTCCGCACGACATCCTTTGCTGAGTGCGGGCGACCTAACAGCTTCAATTCTCGGTCATGCAGGGACTGCGCCCCGATAGAAAGCCGATTGAATCCCGCCTTGCGCAGGATGCGGAGAGCAGCGGCATCAACGGTTGCCGGGTTAACCTCAATGGAGATTTCCAAAGCATCATCACAGTCATTGCAATCATCGTAGCTGGCGTGATGAAAATGGATCAGGCACTCGGCAAGAAGCCCACTCAGGACGGCGGGAGGCAACAAGGTGGGGGTGCCCCCGCCGAAGAAGATACTGGTCAGCGGTTGTTTCCGGGTATCGAGAACCTGGGCGACTTGACGCATCTGCTGAATAACCGCCTGTATATATCGGTCATACAGGTCAGCTCGGCCCGGCAGGGAATAAAAGCTGCAATAAGGGCATTTTCGGAGACAAAAGGGCACATGCAGGTAGAGTCCCAACGCATCGGGTGGGTTGGCCGCATCAAAAACGGAAGCGGAAGCTGACAAATCAGGCGAGCCTTGATTGAATTTCAGCGCAGTCATTGCGGACGGTGGCCATTTTCCCGTGATCGGCAAAACTGTACACCATGTCTCCCGCCCCGATAATCAGGTGATCCAGCAAGGTGATGTTCATGAAAGAACATATCAAAAACAGGGTTCTGGTCAGTTGCTCATCCTGCCCGGAAGGTTGAAGGCTGCCGGACGGGTGGTTATGGGCAACCACAATGGAACAGGCGTTATGTGCCAGAGAAGACTTGATCAGTTCACGGGGATAAACCGTATTGACGTTGATCGTGCCTTCAGAGAGGATTTCGCTGTCAATGACCGCATGGGAGGCATCCAGATAGACCACCATGAACACCTCGTGCGGGAGTCCCCGCAGAGCATGAATAAGATAGTCAGCCACATCTTTGGATGAGGTCATGTAATTTTTTTTCTGAATTCGCTGACTCAGGTAACGGCGGGCGACACCTTGGACAAACTGGAGGGCGAATATGTTTTTCGGCCCCAGTCCTCTGATTTTGTTCAAGGCCGCCGGGTGGGCATCCAGCACTTTTGGCAGGGTGTTGAATTTCTCCAAGGCATCTCTAGCCGCCTGTTTGCAGTCGGAACGGGGGGTGCCGAAGGTTAGCAGCAGCTCAATCACCTCGGTGTCGGACAGGGCTTCAATGCCCCTCTCCTGAAATTTGTCCCGGAGACGTTGTCTATGACCTGTTCCTTGTTTAGGGCTGTCTTTTGTATCCACGGTTGGATGGGCTGGTGTTTTGTGTTGATGTATCCGCTTGGCGGTAAACGGTGCTTAATACAAGATCAATTATGCGACTTCCGACCAATTGAATATAAAATTGACCTAAAGGATGT
>CBDTVG010000349.1:0-2830 GCA_965363745.1 uncultured Candidatus Electrothrix sp.
TCTGACCCTGACCGTGATCGGTGAAATGAACAGAGATCAGGTTTTGTATCGGCATGCAGCGGAACCGGGAGATACGATCTGGGTCTCCGGGCCGTTGGGATATTCCGCAGCTGGACTCACCCTTCTACAAGCGGAAGAACAGGCGGAGATCAAAATGCCGGAACAGTATCCTCCGGCGGTCCGACCCTTTATCAAGGCCCATCTTGATCCACGAGCGCGGGTGGGACTGGCAACCCTCCTCGCCCGGACAGGCCTTGTCCATGCCATGATGGATCTTTCCGACGGATTGGCCACGGATTTGTCTCATCTCTGTAAACAAAGCGGCTTAGGAGCACGAATTGATGCTGGGCAGCTTCCCGGTCGCGAAGCCCTGTCCGCCGCCGTAGAACTGTTACAGAAAAAACAACCAAAAATCAGCCAAACCGTTAGTCAAACCCTCACCCAAAACGTTAGCCAAACTGATTGGATGGTGGCAGGCGGTGAGGATTATGAATTGCTGTTCACCGCCCCTTCTTCCGCCACCGCAACCCTGTTGCGAAAAACAGCGGAACAACAATATACGATTTATCCTGTGGGAACTGTTCTTGAAGGTCAGGGCGTTACCCTTGTTCAGGGAGCGAACCAAGACCACGCTGGAGAGAATATATCCTTTCAAGGCTTTGATCATTTCAAGAAGAAGTGACCAACTGACCGCCGTTGATTGACCTGTAGAGTGAACCTGCAATCGAAAAAAGACCGTATGATCGGTGCGCTGCTCGCATCAGCCTTGGGCGACGCTTTCGGCGCACCCTATGAAGGAGGATTGCCTGAACGCCTGCTTTGGGTCTTGATCGGCGGGCGAAAAGGGGTACGACGCTGGACGGATGACACCCGGATGTCCATTGATATTGTCGAATCTTTGCTGGTCTGCGGGGAAATCAACCAAGATGATCTGGCCTGGCGATTCGCCAGCTCCTATAGATGGTCACGGGGCTACGGCCCCGGAGCGGCCAAGTTGCTGCGACGAATCCGCAGGGGAGAAGATTGGCGGACCGCCAACCGAGCTGTTTTTCCGAACGGCTCATACGGCAACGGCGGAGCCATGCGGGTCGCCCCGGTAGGTCTGTTTTATGCCAACGATGAAAAACAGCTTGTCCTAGCAGCCCGGTCTTTAGCTGCGGTGACCCACGCTCATCTTTTAGGGCAGGACGGGGCGGTGCTCATCGCTCTGACAACAGCCTCTGTTTATACAGCCGGTGATGATGATCTGAATACTCAGGAGGTCATCCAACGGCTCCGCCACCATGTGCGGACAAGTGAGTTTCAGCCCAAGCTCGTAACTGCGGAAAAATGGTTGCGGATGAATCAAGCTGTCGCTCCGCGAATCGTGGCGACTGAACTGGGCAACGGCATCAAAGCGGTGGATTCCTGCATGACCGCAATCTATGCGGCCCTCGCCTTTCGGAAAGCTGATTTTGCCGATCTGCTCACCTATATCCGAAGAATCGGAGGAGATGTGGACACCATCGGAGCTATGGCCGGGGCGATCTGGGGTGCCGCCCGTGGTCAACGGCAACTGCCTGAAGCATACTTGCGGCGGCTTGAGCGGAGAGAGTATTTAGAACAATTAGGTGCGGCTCTTGCCGAAGCCTCTCCGTCCTCCGGTAAAATGCGTCCAGTTCCATGCTCAGGGTTTGATCCACCTCGGTAAAATCAGTATGGCTCTGATATTAAGAATCCTTAAAAAGGATTTATATATTTCTGGCAACGTTTGTAAAAACATTTCGATAAGTTTCAGGAAGTAAAGATTTGGCAGAATCAGAGCCAAATTCCATTACAGCAACAACAGAAAGTGCTGCAAGATATGAATGTGGAATATGAGAACCGCTGGTTACGTAGCCCATAAAATCGACAAGTGGTATTGTCGATTCAATCTTATTTTGATTTCCGTGACTATAGTGAACAAGAGCTGTATCTTTGTCAAACCAAATTGATTCATGCGCAATTGCATTGCGAATATCAGGCTGTGCTATTCTCAGGAAAAAATAAAATGCTCCGTCGTCACCTCCTGTCAATTCACTCAACTGCTTTTTCTTGTTTCCATAGCTGGTATTTAATACATTTGGATTTATTGGTTTATCAAGATAAATACGCCATAAAATAATCAAATAACCAAAGAGACCATTCAAAAACTCGTTGTATGCTTGAAATTGTTTTATTGATTGCTGCCAAAGAAGCAAGCGATTTTTTGAACCTGCTAATTCACGAAATGCCATACACGCATTCGCCAATCCTATCCATCTCGGTAAAAGACACGACTCAGGTATCTCAGGATAATCTTGGATGAAGCTGCTCGAAAAGTATTCAGCAATCTCTGGATTTTTCCTGCGCGCCTCACGATATGCAACTATCAGGAGCTGACACATGAGATGTCGCATTTGGGAAAGTTCCGGGTCGAGTGTTGAAGACTCTTTAAAAAAATCTGACGCTACTTTCAGCATTACCGGAATACCAGCAGGGAGCCCTTCATACTCACTTCGAGAGGCAGCTATCTCTTTACCCAATAATCCATCATCTGCAATCCTGCTAAATTGCTTAAGTAAATTTCTATGAGATTCTTTCATAAGTTAGTTTGTATTATTTAAAATGATTACTTCAGGTCATATATTGATCCGTTCCCGAATCCTGTTTTTTTCATCACAGAGCAAAATAGGCGGGGCAAAATCAATCAACTCGCTGTCGTCGTATTGCGCATAGGTGGCAATAATAATCAGGTCGCCTACATGCCCTTTCCGAGCTGCGGCCCCGTTCAGACCGATAACCCCGGAACCCCGCTCCCCTTGGATGGCGT
>CBDTVG010000350.1:0-2828 GCA_965363745.1 uncultured Candidatus Electrothrix sp.
AAGAAGACAAGCGGTGTAAATCCTATGGTCCTCCGCTTAAGGTCGTGCCATTAGCATTGAACTCGATTTCACGCAGTCAGTCAAATACAGTCAAATATATAATAGTTATACTTAAGATAAATTGAGTTTATACTTACGGCGGGAGTTGATCAGGGATCAGGAGGTTGAGAATGTTGTATCGGGGACACGACACAAGAGGACAAGAGGAGTGGGCTGATGTTACGCAACAGAGAATCTCTGAACATTTGGGGTTCAGTTGGGGTTCAGGCATTGCAGCGAGGCTGCGCAACATCAGCTAAAAATGATCAAGCGGTTTTTTTGAAGAAAATAATTATACCGGTCACTGTGATTGTCATTAAACCTATTCCCAAAGTCATTCCGATATACGGGGCGATAATCTCCCAGGTATGCAACTCAACCAGCAATGATTTTATATCCTTGCTGTATATTTCTGTTTTTCTGAACAGTAAAAGGCAGCCGGACAATGACAGCAACAGAAAGAAAGGGGCAAATGTTATTGCGGTCATACGGTGCAGTTTTCTGATTTTCATCTTTTTCTCCTTTTTTTGTGATGGATTGATTCACTTGTTATTGAGTATTCCGCTTTCCCTCTTCGAGTTAGGGATAGGCTAGAGTTAGGTTAGAGGGAGGTTAGGGGTATAAGTTATGCCGTCTTATTTAGGTCGTTTATCTCGCCCACCCGATCAGCCAGAGGCAAGCTCAAAATAAAGCAACTTCCCCCGGTCGGTACATTTTTCACCTCAATGGCACCGGAATGAGCCAGAATGACAGCCTTGGCGATACTCAGACCGAGCCCAGTTCCCTCTTTGTTCTTTGTAGCCTCTGAACGGTAGAATTTCTTGAAAATTTGTTCGATTTCATCTTCCGGGATGCCGATACCGGTATCTCGAACAATAAGCTCGGCCCGGTTGCGCCGGCAAAGCAAAGTTATATCCACCGAACCGTCAGCGCGGTTGTAATATACGGCATTTTCAAGAATATTCGATATCGCCTCGGTCAAAGCGTCTTTATCTCCCAAGACGGTCACGTCATCGTCTTCCTTTCGACTGATTCTTATATGATGCTCCCTTGCCAAGGGGGTGACAAGTTGTGCGGCATTATCAAGACACCAATTCAAAGAGACGGGGTGAAAAGCAGTAGACAGTATGCCCGCATCAATCCGGGCTAGGGTCAGCATCCGGTTGACCTGGCGAAGCATGGTCTCGGATACGTTCCTGACTTCCCGCAAACTGTCGGTATATTCTTCCCCTGAACGTTCCTTCATCAGGGTGATATCGCATTCCGCCCGGATAACCGCCAAAGGTGTTTTCAGCTCATGGGCAGCATTGGCGATCAGCTCTTTCTCCGCATCAAAGGCGATTTGCAGGCGTTCCAGCAGGGCGTTAAACCGGCTTGCAAACACATGCAGTTCCCGTGCGAATCCGTTCGGGCCAATCCTGTCGCCTAAGTTTTTATGGGTAATTTGTTCAAGAGCATCAGCAAAGTCGGTTAACGGTTGCAGAGCATATGATGATATATGGTACCCGACTATTCCGATCAGTAAAATAAAAAATGGTGTGAGAAGATAAAAAAACTTTTCCAGACGGGCAAGCATATCCACGGTTTCCGTCAAGGTCTCGGCAATCCGTATGGAAATGATCTTCCCTCGCAACTCAAATTCGTTCTTGAGCACAAGAAGAGGTTCACCTGCTGGGCCGGTTGTTCGGTATAGCCACTCCTCCGCTTCCGTATCGTGCAATTCCGGCGTGCCGGGTGTCAGATTGAACAGGGGCGGTTGCAGAGAGGGAGAGGTGAGATACAGAGCTTTGTCTATGAAGATCTGATAATAATGCCCTGAACCGGAGAGCGCATATTCGCCTCTGGCAACTTCGGCAAACTCGATTTCCACATATTCCCCATGCATATGCATCAGGCCTTTCATGATTTGCAGCTTGGAATGCAGAACATTATCAACGGATTGGAAGGCAATATCCTTGAATTTATGCAGCAAGACAAAATCAAGGAGAATGACCATGCCGGAACCGAAGAGAAAGATCCAAAGCAACAATCTTCCTCGTATGGATTTCGTCGACATCATTGGTCTTCCTTCAGGATATACCCCGCCCCTCTTTTGGTGTGAATCAGCTTACAGTCGTGTCCTTTATCAATCTTTTTTCTCAGCCTGTTGATATAGACATCAATAATATTACTGTCCAGATCAAAGTTCATATCATAGACATGCTCTGAAAATTCCGTGCGGCTGATAACCCGGTCCCGGTTGAGCACAAGATATTCCAGCATGGCGTATTCTTTGGCGGAAAGCGATATTTCCTTGTTGCTCCTTGTAACTTTTTTCGCATTCAGGTCAAGCAGCAGATCGGAGACTTGAACCTGTGAAGCAGATTGCCCTTTGTTTCTTCGGATCACCGCTGTCAATCTGGCGAGGAGTTCAGCAAAGTCAAAGGGCTTGGGAATGTAATCATCCGCCCCGCTATTCAGTCCTTTGACCCGGCTTTCGACTTCGCTTCTCGCTGTGAGCATAAGCACGGGCACCTTGATACCTTGCCCCCGCAGTGCATCAAGGACAGCGAACCCGTCCATTTTTGGGAGCATGACATCAAGCAGCACAGCGTCATAGGAGGAGGTTTCGGCCATATAGAGCCCTTCCTCGCCGTCAAAGCACAGGTCGACCGCATAGGAATGTTCTTCAAGTCCTCTTTTTAACAAAGCGGCCAGCCTCTGTTCGTCTTCAACAACAAGAATTTTCATGGCGGTTTTCCTTTATTCTCTCCTGACAGCCCGACCGGCGAGGGCCAAGCTGTCATTTT
>CBDTVG010000351.1:0-2819 GCA_965363745.1 uncultured Candidatus Electrothrix sp.
TTAATTCAGCGGCAAGTTCCCGGAGCAGGGCGAAACCTTTTTCGTTTTCCACGCCCCGGCCTCCACTGACTAGTACTTCTGATTCTCTAATATTTCCCTGCTCTTCCTCGCTGATCACGGTTTCCAGCACTTCTACCTTGGAAGCCAAGAGGTCAGAGCTGAGTTCGACCTCAATCACTTCGCCGGTTCGGGCGGAATCCGCCTCAGCAGGTGCCATGACATTGGGTCGTACTGTGGCCATCTGAGGGCGGGAATGGGGGCATTCAATGGTGGCCATGATGTTGCCGCCGAAGGCAGGTCTGGTTTGGAGGAGAACGCCGTCTTCCGGGCGGATGGCGAGGGCGGTGCAGTCCGCAGTCAGCCCGGCTCCCATGGTGTTTGCCACTTGAGGAATAACCGAGCGGCCAATAGCGGTGGCACCGGCAAGAACAACCTCCGGTTTATATTCCGTCATCAGGTGTTGCAACACCTTGCCGTAAACATCCTCGCGGTATTGAGCCAAGGCCGGGTTGTCGGCTAGCAAAACTCTGTCCGCACCTGCGGCGATGAGGTCGCTTGTCTTGTCACGGAGTTCGGAACCGAGCAGCACCGCTGTCAAGGGGACTCCACGCTGATCAGCCAGTTGTCTGCCGATGCCCAAGAGTTCAAGGGCCACTGATGCGACCTTGCCGTGTCGAGCTTCGGCAAAGACCCAGATGCCTGACCAAGCGGAGAGGTCTGCCTGTACCTTCTTTTCCGCTCCTTCAATGTGCAGGGCCTCAACATCGCAGCTGTCTACGCAGGAACCGCAGAGGGTGCAGGTGTCGCCGACTACGGCAATGCCCTCTTCGAGGGTGATTGCGCCGAAGGCGCAGTTGGCTTCACAGACTCCGCAGCCAATACATAAAGTGGTTTCAACTATAAGCATGAGATTATATAAGATTCTTAAAAAGGCGGTGCGTTATGAAAAACTTCAAAAGGTTCTGGCGGTTCCGGCAACTGTTCTTTAGCTTCTATCTGTTCAATAAAACGTATCGTATTTGTCACATGCCCAAAAATCAAGATACTTTCGTCGTAATTCAAAATGGAATTGTCATGAGCATAGCTTCTGTTGTTTCTTATATCGTTGAAAGCTTCCATTATCGAAATGTTGCTTTTCAATATACGTTCAGTCATTTCTGACTCTATCAAGCCTGCCTGCTTTATTATCTTAATGTACTCACCTGCCAAGCTATGGAGGGGTTTGTTCTTTTTGATATTTCCCCCATAATTTCCAATCCTTGTTCGGAAATATTTAACTAGGTACGTATGAAGTCGATCAAGGCCATTTTCTGGTTCATTTCTTTCAATTGATTCTCGAACTGATTTAGCAATTCCTTCAAAATCTTTCTCGTCTGTTATTGGTTTAATCGCATTAATTTCAGGAACAGAAGCTGTATCCATTAACCTATTGGCTATTTGAGCAAGTTCATCGGGAGGTGCATCTGGGCTTCCAAATGGATTTCCAAATGAGTTAACGCTAGGCCAGTTCTTAAAGATATCAAGCAACAATTTTCCTACGATATGGCTTGGCTCCTGTTCCCAGAATGATCTCAACCTGTTAGCTTTTGATCCACTTGATTTGTTGTTGTATTTTTCATCATAAATATCAATCTGTACACTATCAAAAAATAATTCTGCCATACTATGATTGGAGAAATTCAACACATATCCTCCTCTCATTCGTAGAATTATCTCTAATTTTCGCTTTTCTGATATAGTAAGATTGGACATAAAAGCTGCTCTCCTTCACCAACTGTTCAACCTGCCCTTCAGCAGAATCCCGGAGAAGATCCGACGATCACCGCGAGGTTCAAATGAAAATCATTTAAATAAACTTGACGTTGATTTTCTCTTCAACCCGCTTAAAATCTTTGTCCATTGTTACAATCGCAAGACCATTCTCTTTCGCAACTTTGTATTGATAAGAGTCGTCAAAGTCTAAATTGTATTTATCTTTCAATACTGATAATTTTCTATATGATCCCGTTGACAGTGAAACAATATCAACGTTAGGAAGGATATCTTTTGTAAATATATTAAATACATCTTCTTTTTTATGGCGAAAAAGAATCACTCCAATAGAATGCAGCGAAAAATCTGAAATAGATATACAGTCCGCATTATCAACCAAGGCTTGCTTGCAATCAGCGGATTTTTCTTGAGAGAGCAATATTTCTAAAAATATATTGGTATCAAATAAGTACATTATCGCCAATCCATTGATTGATGCTGCAAGTCTACAGAATTATCTTTTAAATTGGCCAGCCCGCCTTCCCAAGAAAAATCAAATTTACCCGTGCGTATTTTTTGCCCCTTCTTTCTTTTTGCCAGCAGAAAGTCCATATAATTCAAGACTTCTTTTTTTAAATCGTTTGGTAAGGTATTAAATTTACGTTCCGCTAAATGAGTATTCATAATTAACTCTCCGATATTTTACAGCTGACGAGGCAAATCAACAACTCAAGATTATTATCTTTATGGCTACAAATATCCCCGAATCTCCTCCACCAACTGCCCAACCTGTTCCTCAGTCGTACCGGAAAAAACTCGACGATCACCACGAGGCTCAGGTGAAAAGACATTGACCACCTGGGTCGGTGAACCGGCCAGCCCGATGCAATCTTCTGCCGCACCGATATCAGCCGCAGACAGCATCTTGATCTGCGCCTTCTTGGCCTTCATTTTGCCTTTCAGCGAGGGAACTCTGGGATCATTGATATCCTTAACCACAGTGAGCAGGGCAGGGAGGGGCAGTTGCACCACATCATAGCCGTCATCCATCATCCGTTCCACCTGGA
>CBDTVG010000352.1:0-2818 GCA_965363745.1 uncultured Candidatus Electrothrix sp.
AGCCTCGGCTCGTACTCCGGCCCGGCTCCCCAAGAAATCAAGCTGCTGATTCCGGCACAATAAAGCTCATGTACGACAAAAACGTAACGACCATTCGTTTTTGTCGTCACTATGACAAGTCTGATGTATTCCGCCCCTTCAGGGCGGTCTCCGTACCAAAAACCCTGAGAGGGTTCAACCGTGCCAGCGTGCCAGCTCAGGGTGTTACAAGCGGGAGTGAATAATTTGTATTGTTAATCGATGTATCTTCTGATATATAACGGTCTATGAAAAAAAGACACTCCAAAAAAGAAACCATACGGCCCGGTCTCGTTTGCAAAGGCAGAATCTGGATCGAAAACAACGGTGAGACCTTTTTGGGTTTCGGTCGGATAGTGCTGCTCGAACGGGTTCAGGAATATGGCTCCATTTCCAAGGCGGCCCGCTCCATGAAAATGTCGTACAAACACGCCTGGGATCTGATCGACTCCATGAACCGTCAGGCCCAAAAACCGCTGGTAGTGACCAGCAAGGGTGGCAAGGGCGGCGGCGGAGCCGTTCTCACCGAGGCCGGGGAAATGGCGATTGATTACTTCAACAATCTCCATGCCAAGCTTGTCGCTTTCATGGAGCAGGAAACAGACAAGCTGAAATTGTAATTTTCTGTTCAAACAACTCATTTTTTTGCAATTCGTTATATTTTAAAATATATATCGCTCCACATCACAATGAACATAGGAGAAATTTATGTCCGAAGCAAATTGGGCGGCTTGGTCAAAGGGAAAAATTTTTATGCGGGCATTCGCTTGTGCCGCTACTCTCATCCTCGTCGGTTCCGATGCGGTGTGGGCTACCGAAAAACAAACAGATCCGGTGCAGAAAACAGAGTTCTTTTTTGAAGTGCGTGAGCGATTGGAATCTTTAGAAAACTTCAACGATAAATTCTACGGCACAGAGCCAAAGCTCGGTGATTCCTCGGATACCTACCTGCTCAGTCGTTTGCGTTTCGGCCTGACCACGTCCTTTAACAGAAAATTTTCCGGTAAAATCAGCCTTCAAGACAGCCGGGCTGTTGGCTGGGGCTTTGTTGATCAGAACTGGGCGAACAACGAATTCGGCGGCATGGAGCATAACCCGCAGAATGATCCGCTGGAATTAGGTGAAACCTGGCTCCAGTACAAGAATGAGTGGTTCACCGCCAAAGCAGGCCGACAGGCGATTCATTACGGCAATAACCGTGTGTTTGGTCCGGGCGCATGGAAAAACTCCGGCAAGTGGGTCTGGGATGCGGTCAAAGTCGGCTGTGCCTATAAAAAAAACTGGCTGGATGTTTTTTACGGAGAAACCATGCTCCATGACCCGGATGTCTTCAGTCTGGAACATCGACACGGCTATGTCGGCGTTGGCATGTACGGACATGTGCAGGCGACTGATTTTCTCGCAATCGAGCCGATCATAGTCAGCAAATACAACGACAGAAGCATTGATTATGCAGAGAAAAATTTGCTCTATTACGGCGCACGGCTGTTGCTGGAACTGAACGACTTTACCGCCGATGCCACCTATGTGCGTCAGAGCGGTGAGGTCACCGCCGCCACCGGCACAAAGGTTGATTCGGATGCGCAGGGATTCAACCTTGATGTAGGCTACAGCTTCAATCCGCAATGGGCAGTAGGCACAACGTTCAGTTTTGCCAGCGGAGACGACAAGGCCACCCCGGACAACGAACGCTTTGATGCGGTATACGGCGCATCCGACAAATATTACGGCCTAATGAACTTCATGGCTTGGTCTAATTTGCTGGATTACGGCCTGTTGGTCAAATTCCACCCGCAAAAAAACATTGCGGTGCAGGCGGGATATCATCAATTTTATGCTGATCAGATGAAGGATAAATGGAAGTCGTACAAGAGTGGTCTGGATACGGACAGCGACCATTACGGCAATGAAGTGGATCTGGCTGTCAAATGGAAGCTCAATCAGACGTGGAAATTTCTCGCCGGAGCGGGCGTGTTTATGCCGGGTGAGGCTGTTGAGGAAGCGGTGGACAGGGGCCAGGATTTCATCAGCGATGAGGCCGCTTATTCCGGTTTTCTTCAGGTTACCTATTCCTTCAACGCTTCTCTGTAAGAGACAGACTCAAGGAGAATACTTTATGAAGCAAAAGATACTGTTTTTTGTTACAGCCCTGATCGTTTTGTTCTGTTCGGGTACGCCTGTCCAGGCGGAGACCATCCATCTTTCCGCCGCCGCCAGCATGACTGATGCCCTTAAAGAGATCATTACCGGCTTTGCAAAGGCTCATCCTGCTGACAAAATCCGTCCCAACTTCGCCTCTTCCGGCAGTTTGGCAAAACAGATTGAGCAAGGCGCACCGGCGGATGTCTATATTTCCGCCAATCCCAAATGGATGCGGTACCTGCTGAAACAAGGGATGATCTCTCCGAAGACGGATCGTATCTTTGCCTATAACAAACTGGTCTTTATCGGCGAAAAACGGTCAGCTCCCCTGACCTTGGACAAGCTGGTCAGCCTTGAACGTATCGCCTTGGCCAGTCCGCAAAGTGCCCCGGCTGGTCAGTACGCCAAGCAGGCTCTGGATCATGCCGGGGTTTACACTGCGCTTAAGGAAAAAAATAAACTGGTCATGGCTAAGGATGTGCGCCAAGCTCTTATGTATGCGGATCGGGGTGAGGTGGGCGGGGCCTTTGTTTATCAAACCGATGCCCTGCTGGCTCGGAATGCAGAAATTCTGTTCACAGTGCCGGAGGAGTTCTATGACCGGGTTGCTTATCCGTTGGGGTTGACTGTTGCGGGGGCGAAGAAGGAATCGGCACGG
>CBDTVG010000353.1:0-2818 GCA_965363745.1 uncultured Candidatus Electrothrix sp.
TTTTATATCTTCGGCCAAGGAGCCGGAGCAAGCGAGCCTGATGTTCATTCATGTTCAAAACAATCTGCTGCATAAAATTTATGGTAAGCACATGAATTTCAAAAAAAATTGAAACACCCAACTTGAGATCAGGTACTTCGAACGACAGCACGATGATCTCCGCTCAATCTATTGATAAAGCTACGTAATTGTAGGACGGAGTCCCTCGCCTTCATGTACGATTTCCGGATTCCGTTCAACAACAGTGCGACGGAAAGTGATGTGCGTATAATACAACAATTATAATTTTAGAGTTGATCGTAAAAACAATTAGTTAAAAAAGTGGCTTTTTGAAAAAATGGAGAACACTTTAAGGTTTACGATTCGCACTTTACGGTTTACGGTTACAGGCTACTCGATGAACCCGGAGGATTTGACTTCCGATTAAGAAAATTGAGAACAAACAACATTGCTGCCATAATAGCTGTCATTGCCGGGAAACCCGCCGTATCAACTGGATGGTACAGAGGTTAATACGTTGAAACATACTGTAAGAATTGAAAAAATCATAGCGGGCGGCAAAGGACTGGCTCGGACGGAGACAGGACAGGTCATCATGTCCGGCTTTGTCCTGCCGGATGAAACCGTGGAGCTCGCTGAGACAAAAAGTACATCTGGCTATCTTGAGGGAGAATTGATCAAAATCCTTTCTCCTTCAGCTAATCGAACCCAACCCCTCTGCCCCTCTTATCAGGAGTGTGGAGGTTGCGACCTCCAGCATGCCGATTATGCGGAACAATTGCGGATAAAAAAAGCTATTGTTGAGGAATCCGTGCTACGGGCGGGGGTGGAACTGCCTGATGCCGGGATACAGGAAACAATTCCATCTCCAGTCCAATGGGGATACCGTCATCGTCTGCGTCTGAAAATCAATGAGGACGGGAACCTCGGTTTTTTCAAAAAGAAGAGCAATAATTTTATTGCCGTGGATAAATGTCCGGTGGCGGCGGAAGGAATCAATGCCGCTTTGGCCGAGCTTGGAGAAACCGATGCCCTGCAAGGGCTGAGCGAAATATGTCGAGAAGCGGAACTCCTTCAATCTCCCGCTGACGGACAAACCACCCTTGTTTTTCGACTCAAAGGGAAACAAGAGATTCCCGCCGCTACAGTTCAAGCTCTTGCCGACTGCGCTGGAATAAACCATATAGGTTGCGCATCACGGAAAAATTTCAGTTATCTTTCAGTCAATGTGGAACCCTTAGCGCAGGATATCACCTTGGCCGGATTACCACAAAAATGCACTCTTTCTTGGTCTGGCGGTTGCTTTTCACAAGTCAATCCTAGTCAGAATGCACAGCTAATTCAACTCGTCCAAAACCTTGCTGGTGATCTGACCGGTAAAACCGTGCTGGATCTCTACTGCGGCATGGGTAATTTCTCCATCCCTCTGGCTCTGTCCGGCGGTACGGTCACCGGCATTGAAAATAATCGTGAAAGCGTTCACTGGGCGAAAAAGAATGCTGAGGCCACCGGGATCACCGCTCGTTTTTTCGCCGCTGACGTTCACAGCAGTCTACGTGGTCTAGTGGATGACCGGCAACAAGTGAACCTTGTTTTGCTTGATCCGCCCCGAACCGGGATCGGCAAAGCAGCCGCCTTACTCCCTGAGTTGCGCCCGGAAAAAATTATTTACATTTCCTGCGATCCGGCGACCTTGGCCCGTGATCTGCGTAGCCTATGCGATAAAGGATACCGGCTTGCCGATCTGACTCCGTTAGACATGTTTCCTCAGACCAGCCATATTGAATCTGTGGCGTTGCTGGAAAAGAAGTAAAAGGCTTTTGCGACTATGAGTTTCTTTGAAATCGGGGGCATGTTGCATACGGAAATGATGCCTGTGCCGCAAACGGATATTTCCTGCCTGGATTTGGTCAGGCTGGAAAACTATCTCCGCGAGATAATCAATGGCCCTGAGATACCCGCAAGTCAGGAAGAATGGGAGCTTCGTTTAACACGGTTAGGCTTCCTGACCCAAGCCGGTGACAGACTTTTTTGCACCGTTGCCGGATTAGTTCTTTTCGGTTTCCATCCAAGGCGATATCTGAAACAGTCTGGTATCAGACTGTTCGCCTTTGCCGGTGAAGACAAAGAATATAAGGCTCTTTTAGATGAAACATTGGACGGGCCGCTTGTCGGGCGCTGGATCAACCGGGACGGATATCCCGAACTTGTCGATCCGGGCTTGCTCGACAGAGTTATCCCGCTGATTACTCCATTCATTACTGAGGAAGGGGATAAAATCACGGACGAGTTGCGGCGGGAGACTTTTCGCAAATACCCGATTGAGGCTGTTCGGGAGGTTATTGTCAATGCCTTGGCCCATCGGGACTGGACACGCTTTGTGGAAGTTGAAATAGGTATCTACTCGAACCGGCTGGAGGTTATCAGCCCTGGAGCCTTCCCCAATTCTATGACTGTGGAAAAAATGGTTGCCGGACAGCGGTCACCGAGAAACACCATTATCATGGAAATCCTGCGGGATTATAAATATGTGGATTACAGAGGTATGGGAATCCGCACTAAGGTTTTACCGCTTATGCGTACAATGAATCAGACTGAACCGGAATTCATTGTCACCCAGGATTACTTAAAAACAATACTGTACAGCAAGGCGGCGGTATAAAATATATGAATTTTCAACATGTTCAAGAAGATTAAAATCATATTAGCAGCTTGCTGTCTCATCACGACATTTGCCTTGGTGCCCCATGCCTCCGGTTCACCCATTCGCAAATTCTGTTACACAAAGACTAATCAGTCTCCGCCGCCTTATCTGCTC
>CBDTVG010000354.1:0-2816 GCA_965363745.1 uncultured Candidatus Electrothrix sp.
AATCCGACGGTCTTCATCTCAGCAGTCAGTTTCTCAAGAGAAGCGGCATCCATTTCAGTCATGGGCAGCCGTACTTCAGGAGCGGCAATTTTTCCCATCAGGTGCAGGCCCTTTTTGGCCGGAGCCGGATTGGGGTAGCAGAACATGGTTCCCATGAGGGCGAACAGCTTGTAGTGGATTGCATTAGCCTTGGCGAGATCGCCCGCCAGAGCGGCATCCATCATGGCGGCCATTTCCGCCGGAGCGACATTGGAGGTCACGGAAATCACCCCCTTGCCGCCGATTAGAACGGTGGGCATGGAGGTGAAATCATCACCGGACATGACGATGAAATCATCAGGACAAACACGGATCACTTCGGAGATTTGATTCAGGCAGCCGCAGGCCTCTTTGATGGCGATGACATTGGGCATCTCCGCTAGCCGGGCAACGGTGGCCGGAGCCATGTTGGTGACCGTGCGACTCGGCACATTATAGAGCACCATGGGAATATCCACAGCCTCGACAATGGTCTTGAAATGCTGATACAGTCCTTCTTGACTGGGTTTGTTATAGTAGGGAACCACGGACAACACTGCATCGGCACCGATGTCCTTGGCGGACTGGGTCAGTTCAACAGCCTCTATCGTGTTGTTGGCTCCGGTTCCGGCGATAACCGGCACCCGTCCATCAACAACCTTGACCGTGAGTTCAATCACCCGTTTGTGCTCATCAAAACTGAGTGTGGCGGATTCACCCGTGGTTCCGCAGGGAACCAGACCGTGGATGCCGTTGTCTATCTGGAAATTGATCAGGTCGGTTAATCCTTGTTCATCAACCTTGCCGTCGCGCATCGGGGTTACAATGGCGGTAAAAGCACCTTGGATATTTTTTACTGTTCCTTGCATAACCTTCTCCTTATATCTTTCTTGTCTTAAAGCAACGCCTCAGCGTTCAGTTCGCCTTTATAAATTATATGGGCCGGTCCCTTGAGAAAAACATTATAAACAATATCCGTAGTTCCGCCACTCTTACCCTGCTTTAGATCAAATAAAATCGTCAACTGATCTCCGCCTGAGGTGATGATGTCCACTGGTGAAGCCGCTTGATCAAGCAGGGCGGCGATGATCGCACAGGCCGCAGCCCCGGTACCGCAGGCCAGGGTTTCGTCTTCAACTCCGCGCTCATAGGTTCGCACCTTGAGTGCGTCTACTTGCCTTTGGACGAAATTCACATTGGTGCCAGCGGGCATAAAGGCTTCGTGATGACGGATGCGACTACCTAAAGCGCAAATATCTGTTTGATCTATATCGTCAACAAAGACGACCGCATGCGGAACCCCTGTGTCGATACTGTGCAGCTTGAGCGGCATCTTGTCGATGAAAATGGTTTGCTCCATGCGTAGATTGACCGGGTCGGTCATTTTTACCGCCACATCGCTGTCTGAGACGGTGGCCTCTATGATTCCGGCCAAGGTCTCAAAACGCATCTGCGCTGGAGCGATGCCTTGCAGAAAAGCGAAGCGGGCGGCGCATCTCGCCCCGTTGCCGCACATCTCGGCCACCGAGCCATCAGCGTTGAAAAACTGCCATTTAAAATCCACTTCAGCGGAATCCTCTATGAGGATCAGGCCGTCCGCTCCAGCGGAAAATTTACGCCGACAGACCTTGGCGGCAAAATCGGCCATGGAATCAGGTTTAATCAGCGGCTTGCGGTGATCAATGATGATAAAGTCATTGCCGGTGCCGCTCATCTTGACAAAGGGTATAGGGAATGCTGGTGTCCGCATATTATTTTATGAGTTTATTGATTATCTCTTTGGATAAGTGTAGTTTTTTTTGCAGGCCATTATAGTGTACAGCGGGTCTGTCTATCAAGGATAAAATTTGCGTCTTTTGGTTTTTCCTGTATTTTTTGTATGCAGGGTGCCGTAGGGGCGAACCTATGTGTTCGCCCTGTTATTGTGGGCAGACACGCAGGTCTGCCCCTACAATCCCGCACAAGAAATGGGGATCTTCTTTTTTGGTAAATCCCTTATTCTTAACCCAATTGCCGGAAAAAATCATTCCCCTTATTGTCCACCAAGATAAAAGTGGGGAAATCCTTGACCTCAATTTTCCAGACCGCCTCCATACCCAGTTCCGGGTAATCAATGCATTCTACCTTGGTGATGCTCTCCTGGGCCAACAGGGCTGCCGGGCCACCGATGGAGCCGAGGTAAAAGCCGTTGTTTTTTTGACAGGCATCCGTGACCTGTTTGGAGCGGTTGCCCTTGGCGATCATGATCATGGAGCCGCCGTTCTTTTGCAAGAGATCCACATAGGAATCCATGCGACCTGCCGTGGTCGGGCCAAAGGAACCGGAAGCCATTCCCGGCGGAGTCTTGGCCGGGCCTGCATAGTAGACCGGATGCTGTTTGAGATAATCGGGCAGAGGTTTGCCGCAGTCCAGCAGCTCCTTCCATTTGGCATGGGCGATATCTCTGCCCACAATGATTGAACCGTTGAGCAAGACCCGTGCGGCCACAGGCAGGCGATCAAGCTGGCCGAGGATCTCTGGCATAGGGCGGTTCAGGTCAACGGCAACGGCCTGTTCATCTTTGCGCTGACGCAGAGCATCGGGTATCAGGCGACTCGGATTAGAATCAAGCTCTTCCAGCCAGATACCGTTTCGATCAATCTTGGCCTTCAGGTTGCGGTCAGCGGAACAGGAAACGCCCATGCCGATAGGGCAGGATGCGCCGTGCCGGGGCAGACGAACCACCCGGATATCGTGGGCGAAATATTTGCCGCCGAACTGGGCTCCTATGCCGATTTTCCAGGCTTCCTGCAATAATT
>CBDTVG010000355.1:0-2791 GCA_965363745.1 uncultured Candidatus Electrothrix sp.
CAGACATATCCTCCACGGAGCCAAGCACAGTCAGCTTGTATCTATCTTCGATATCTTGGCCTGAATTGGCGGTATTATCAAGGTATTCAAGAAAAAAAATCAGCGCTGCTCCTCCGCAGAGGCCGAGCATTAAACCCAAAGTCAGTTCTCTCTGCTTATTGGGTTTTGACGGCACAACAGGCAGATCCGCTTCTTTCACCGCCCAAATTCTCACATTCAGAGACTGCGCCGTAATATTTGTTTTTTTGATACTGCTGGACAGAGCGTCGTAAATCGTTCGATTCATCTCCTTGTCCCGATTCAAGATGGTGTATTGAATAAAACGTTCATTCATGTCCAGCAGTTCAGTCTTGGTTTCGGCCATCATCTTGGCTAGGTCTTTAACCTTGGTTTTGGCAAGATCATAGCCGTTTTTGGTGGAATCAATAATTCTTTTGATTTCAATCCGTTTTTTCTCACGGAGCAACTGCCGCTCCGCCCGCGCTTTTTTCATAAGCGGATGTTTTTTACCATATTTTTTGGAGAGTTCTCTGGCACTCTGCTCTGAAGAGAAAATTTGGTTACGCAGAGTCTGCAACACCGTGTTGTCCGCAAATAAAGGAAGTGATTCAAGTGCGTCGTATTTTTTACCGATTTTCTTTATCTGATTATAGACAGCCGCATATTCTCTTTCTTGCGCCTGCGCTCCTGACAGCTCGTTGCTGAATCTGGAAAGACGTTCTGGCAGGATTGTCAGCTTATTTTCCACGGTCACAATATCATGTTCCCGCATGTACTTCTGCAAGGCTTTTTCGGAGGCTTCCAGCTTTTTCTGTTCATCATCAGCCTTGCCGGTCATCCAATTCAGGGTTTGCCTGGTCGTGCTTGTCTTAATGTCCAGCGTCACGTCAATATACGCCCGAACAATTCCGTTGGCGACCATCCTGGCGACTTCAGGATTTTTATTACTGTAGCTGACATTGACTATTTTGGTATCTCTCACAGGCTCGAGTTCAAGACCTGCCTGAATCATCGCCGCTATTTTTTCCGCATCGCTCTCAGGCTCAGATTGAATTTTCGCATTACCGTCGGTGTCAATATCGGCAGTATCCTTATCCCGGAGGACAAGATCAGGGCTTATTAAAGAATAGAAAAATGACTCTACAGCGGAAAACGTCGTGGATACAAACGAGGAAACTGAACCTTTGATAAGGTTCAACAAGGCCGGGGTCGAGGGCTTATTACTTAAAAAATAATGCTTGTATTTCGTATCAAGCTGCTGATTTTTCACAAGCCGAAGTGCTACATTAAAACTGCGAATCAACTGAAACTGGGTCGCCTGAAAATCAGGGTCCCAAGCCATATAGGTGCTGAGTCCTTCAAGTCGCCCTTTTTCCAAGTTTTTTTCCACAAGCACCTGGGTGGTGGCTGTGTAGATAGGTATTTTTGAAAAAGTAAAGAGAGCTGTTGTTAAAAAAGTTATGAGAGATACAGTGATCAACAATCCTTTTCGCTTCAGAATAATACGTAGATAATCACGCAGATGCTTGGAATTTTCCTGTTGAAAATCTTCAGTGAAGGCTTCTTCTGGGTACATGTTTTTTAAAAGTGGAAAGGAGGCGACGAATGAGATGCATTTATCGCTTTTGATTGAATTCCTCTGTAACTCGGACTCGCAAACTGTTCACAGCCAGCGGAGATCTTCTTGTCGAGGAGAAAATTGACTGATAATATTGAAAAAATTAAAAAAAGCTTTCAGGAACAATAATAACATCGTCCGGGCGCACCAGCATGTCTATATCCACTTTTCGCAGAACCTTTTTTCTGCCCCTGACAACACGCTTAATATTGATTCCTGATTCCGAGGCAATGCCGGTAAAACCGCCCGCCAAGGAGATCATTTTAAGCACCGTTGAAGTTCGACCGCAGGGGTATGCTCCAGGTCGATTCACCTGCCCGGTGACGTAGCAGACAAGATCTTTTTTAGGCGTATTTTCCGACACCACGATAACATCATCCGGGAGTACTCGGGTGTTATAATCTATTTTCCGTAAAATCCGTTTCGCACCACGCACCATGCGATTGATTGTGATATCCGACTTAGCCGCCTTGTCATTGAAACTGCCCGCCTGAGATATCATCTTAAGAACAGTAGCGTTTCGCCCACAAGGGTACGCTCCTGGGCGTTTCACCCCGCCGGTGACGTAGCAGACAAGATCTTTTTTAGGATCATTTTCAGGTACTTCTATAACGTCATCCGGGAGTACCCGTGTGTTATGATTTATTTTTCGTAAAACCCGTTTTACACCATGCACCACGCGATTGATTGTGATATCCGACTCAGCCGCTTTGTCCGTGAAACTGCCCGCCTGAGAGATTATTTTAAGAAGAGTGGTGTTTCGTCCGCAAGGATACGCACCGGGTCGTTTCACGCCGCCGGTGATATAACAAACAGCCCCCTGAGCGATGGAAACCGTATCGCCTCCAAGGATTTGAATATTCTTTTTTGCCCCGCCGCTTTCAAGCAAGTCCGTCAGGTCAACCGTAATAATTTTTTGGGCACCGTCCGCCTCTCTTTTGATAACAACCGTTTCTCCCGCATCTTTCTCTAAGCCGCCAGCTTGAGAAATCAATTCAAGCAGGGATATCGACCCGCGAAGTTCAACAAGCCCCGGGTTTTTAACCTTTCCTAAAACAATGACCTTCTTGCTCTTGAACTGTTCTATAAAAACAGTGACTTGAGGGTCAACTATATAACCGTCCGCAAGCAGATGCTCAATTTTATTGTCAGCCCCGGACACCTTAAGCCCAC
>CBDTVG010000356.1:0-2784 GCA_965363745.1 uncultured Candidatus Electrothrix sp.
GAGCCTAACTATCTCTTGCACAAGAGATAATCCGCAGAGCTTAGAAAGAAAATAATGACCCATGGATTTATATAAACTCACCCTACAGCAGGCAAAAGAAAAACTGGCCAGTCGAGATATAACCTCTGTCGCCCTGACTGAATCAATACTGGATCGTATAGATCAAGTCGAGGACAGGGTCAAAGCCTACCTGAGTCTGCATAAGGATCAGGCAATGGCAGCGGCGGAAAAGGCGGATAAAAAATTGCAGGCAGGGCAGGGCGGAATGCTCTGCGGTCTGCCCTTGTCCATCAAGGATGTGCTCTGCACCTCAACCATGCCCACCACCTGCGGTTCAAAAATCCTGGAAGGATTTATACCGCCTTACGATGCGACCGTGATTGAGAAGCTGAAAGCTGCCGATTCGGTGCTCTTGGGCAAGGTGAGCATGGATGAATTCGCCATGGGCTCCACCAATGAGAACTGCGCCTACAAGGTGCCGGAGAATCCTTGGAAGCCGGGTTATGTGGCTGGAGGTTCCAGTGGCGGTTCCGCCGCTTCGGTGGCAGCCGATGAATGCCTAGCCTCGCTGGGTTCTGACACGGGCGGTTCCATCCGGCAACCGGCCTCCTTATGCGGCGTGGTCGGGATGAAGCCCACCTATGGCCGGGTGTCCCGCTACGGACTGGTGGCCTTTGCCTCCTCCTTGGATCAGGTCGGCCCTTTGAGTAAAGATGTGGCTGACTGCGCTCTGATGATGAACGCCATTGCCGGACACGATGAGCGTGATTCTACCTCAATAGCATGTAAGGTGCCGGATTACAGCGCAGCCTTGCAGGAGGGAATGAAGGGTCTCCGGGTAGGCATACCCCATGAGTATTTCGGCGAGGGGCTTGATCCAGACGTGGACACAGCCGTCCGTGCGGGCATTGCAATGCTGAAGGATGCGGGGGCGGAAATCGTCGAGGTTTCTCTGCCCCATACGGAATACTGTGTGGCAGTCTATTATCTGATCGCCCCGGCAGAGGCCAGCTCAAACTTAGCCCGGTATGACGGTGTCCGTTACGGCAAGCGAAATCTTGAGGCAGACAGCCTGATTGACATGTACAAACAGAGCCGTTCTCAAGGCTTTGGCGAGGAGGTCAAGCGACGGATACTGATCGGTACTTATGCTCTGTCTGCTGGCTATTATGATGCCTACTACAAAAAGGCATCCCAAGTAAGAACCTTGATTAAAGACGATTTTGCCAAGGCCTTTACAGAGTGCGACCTTATGGTTTCACCGGTCACTCCGACACCGGCTTGGAAACTCGGACAAAAAGCTGCGGATCCGCTGTCGTTTTATCTGTCTGATATTTTGACTATTTCGGCAAACTTGGCAGGTGTACCGGGTATTTCCGTACCCTGCGGTTTTTCTGCGGACGGATTGCCTATTGGTATGCAGATGCAGGCAAACAATTTCAATGAAGAAATTCTGTTTCGCGGGGCTTGGAATTTGGAGCTACGGGCCGGAATACAGGGGAAACGACCTGCTTTGTAGATCGTCCTAAAGCCTTTTGCTACAGGTTCTTACTGTATTTTACAGTATTACATCCACCCGATCATTGAAAGTATAGGCTCCGGTGGAAACACCATAATTCATTCTTCCGGCCTTCAAGCGGAATTTGGGGCCTTGAATCTTCACCTTCCCCGGACTGATCAGCATTTTGCTTGTATCATAATAGTGAAGAAGCTCTGAATGGAGTTCTTCATGCTGCATCGGCTTCATAATGATCACATTATCAATCAGGGTTAAGTGCTGATTGTCCATAGAGTATGCGCCTTTCCTGCTGGTGATGGTGATGGGCGACGCTCCCGGTTTATTATACAGAGCGTCAACATCAATCATCCGAATTTCTCGATCCGTACCGCCGGTTTGAGCCTGTCCGGCCTTAATTGTCCAGGTCTGGACACCGCCAGTACTGAAGTTGATGGTGACATCGTCCATAAAGAAATCCTGCGAGGTTTCCTTATAGGCCTGCTCGGCGACCTTGTCATAGCCGCCTCGGGGCTTGAGAAATTGCGCCACATATCCCTCCCAAAGAGGATTGGTCAGGATCATTCCCGCCGGAATCAACCAGAGCAGGTTGCGGTAACTTCCTAACATGCTTTTGGGTCATGTGCATATCGGGCAAGTAGAGCGGCGTACTCGCCCCGCGCTTCTAAAATTAACTCACAGGCTTCCCGGACAGCGCCGTGACCGCCGCTTTTTTCGGTTACATAGTCAACTCGTTGGCGCACCTCGGCAACGGCATTCGCAGGGGCGAAACTGCAACCGACCCGCGACAGCACCGTCAGATCCAGCCAGTCATCGCCCATATAGGCCGCCTGTTCAGGTTGATAACCGCCTTGCGCAAGAATTTCCTTGTACACCCGCACCTTGTCACGGCAGTCGGTGTACACATATTCCATGTTTAATTCCTCGGCCCGACGTTGCACCGCCCCAGAGCTTCGGGCTGTGATCAGGCCAACAGCGATACCGGCATCCCGCAGGAGACGCAAACCAAAACCATCCAGCGTGTTGAATCCTTTGCTTTCCTCAGCAACGCCGGAATAGAAAAGGGTGCCGTCTGTCAGCACCCCGTCCACATCCAGCAGTAACAGGGAAATATTTTTCGCCAGCATCATGGCGGTGCGCCAAGCGTCATTACGCAGAAGCGGTTGCTCCCGCTGCCTAGCCCGCTCCCGCAGGGCCTGAGTCAACTCGCAATCAGAGTAGGTGGAACAGACAGCGGCTTCGGAACAATTACTCATCGTATCAACCAT
>CBDTVG010000357.1:0-2781 GCA_965363745.1 uncultured Candidatus Electrothrix sp.
TTTAAGCTCTTTTTTTACGATACGTTTAATGTTTTTGTAGTGCATAATACCTGAAATGGGGGAATTGATTAATATTATTACTTTTTCAGTATTATACAAGCTTTTTCCAATTTAAGTAACTGTTTTGTCGCAATAAAAAGCTTTTCTTTTCAACACCCTTTTAAAAGGTCCCGCCATGTTCGAGTTCTTCAGGAAGCGTGTTGCCATTTTTTCCGCAGTCGGGTTGTACAATACAGTTTCTCCCGATTTTCATCCCGTCGGAAATCCGTGCTCCTTTGCCGATAAGGGTTATGCCGCTGTACAGATGTGTCGGAAAATTTTTATTAGGAATTGTTTTAGCCTCATCGTCGCCGTGCCCTACCACAGCTCTTTTACCGATATGAACCCGTTTATCACAGACCGCAAGGTTCACCTGTGTGTCAACATCCACTACAGAGTCCTCTAAGATGACTGAGTCACGAACAACAGCGCCTTTTTTTACAATCACCCCAGGAGAAAGAACGGAATTCTCAACTGTTCCTTCGATAACACTACCAGCTGAAATCATAGCTGACTGCACTGAGCAACCTTTCGCAAAACGGGCTGGAGGTCTGTCCATGATGCGTCCATCCGCTTCAGTATTTGGTCTGATTCCCCATTCTTCCGGAGAAATGCCGGAGTCGGAACGAATGATATCCATGTTGGCATCCCAATAGGACTGAATAGTGCCTACATCACGCCAATATCCGTAAAATGGGTAGGCAAACACCTGTTTTTCTTCAATGGCTCTGGGGATGATATGCATGCCGAAGTCTATTTCAGTGCGACTTCGGGAAAGAACATCGAGCAAATATTCGGTATCAAAGACATAAATACCCATTGAAGCAAGGTTAGTTCTCGGCTCCTTGGGCTTTTCCTCCCAGTCGATAATCCGGTTGTCATCATCAACAATACCCGCCCCGAACTGCTGAATTTCGCTTTTGGGGACAACCATCATTCCAATAGTTATGCCGGCCTTTTTCTGACGATGGTAGGTAATCATATCATCGAAATCCATTTGATAAATATGATCTCCAGAAAGTATGACCACCTGCTCTGATGGATTGTTACGAATAAAATCAATATTCTGCCGAATGGCATCAGCCGTCCCTTTGTACCAGTCAGAATCCTTTTCCCCGGTGCGCGGTGGCAGGATTTTGATACCACGAGTTCGACCTGTAAAATCCCAAGCCTCGCCTGTCTGGATGTGACGCATCAGAGAGAGCGGCTTATATTGGGTCAGCACGCCAACCTTGGTCAGGCCAGAATTCATGACATTGGACAATGAAAAATCTATAATTCGATACAGGCCGCCGAAGGGCACCGCCGGTTTGGCTCTATGCTCCACCAAGATATTAAGGCGGCTGCCAATTCCGCCAGCAAGCAGAAGCACTAGCGCATCTTTCGCTTCTTTCATCGCAGCTCCTCCATATCTTCAAGTCCTCGCCATTTTTCTTCTGATATACCCGGAGCGACCGTACAGCCGCAACCGATTATCGTGCCGTCCGGCACATAATTATTCCAGCCGATCACCGTTACCGGCTCCGATCCCTCGATTCCACAACCGCCAACCCGCACATCCCGGCCAAAGGTGGTGTTGACATCACTGACCACTTTTTCCAAATGCCCACCCGCTTTGACAACCGTATTGAAAAAAAGGACTGAGTTATTCACCTCCGCTCCTTTTTCCACATGCACCCCCGGAAAAAGAATGGAATTTTTCACCTTGCCGTCAATAATACAGCCATTATAGGCCATAGAGTTATCAAGAACACCGCATGCACCCACCTTTAGCGGCTGGCAATCGCGAATTCCCCGATGTTCAAGATTGGTTCGTACTCCCCATTTTTCCATATCAATCAAAGGGTTGCCGCCCAGTAGTTCCATAGAGGTCTGCCAGTATTCGTTGATTGTACGGGTGTATCCCCAGTATCCTTGAAATTTATACCCAAATACTTTCATACCCTGTTTGACCATCATGGGAATTATATCACGCCCAAATTCATAGGATTCCGAGGCTTGATTTTCTTTGAGCACAGAGTACAGCACCTTCGGTTTAAAACAAAGTACAGTCAGGGATGCCCATTCTCCTTTTGGATTTTCCGGCTTTTCTTCATAAGACAGGAGCCTCCCTCCTTCGGAATACTCGTCGCCGATTTCAGCCACTCCGAAACGCGAGGCGGCATCCTCTTTTTTCACCTTGATAAAAGCCGCAGTCACATCCGCATCCCGCTCGTTATGGAATCGAATCATATTTCGGTAATCCATCTCGTAAACATGATCGCCGGAGAGAATCAGTATCTCAGCCGGATTATGATGGCGAACAAAATCCAAATTTTGATGCACGGCATCCGCCGACCCGCGATACCAGTGGGGGTTTTCATAATCTTTGAACGGCGGTAGGATGGAAATACCTCGATGACGGCCTATCATATCCCAAGCTGCGCCGGTACCGATATGATTAATCAGGGAATAAGATCTATACTGACTGAGAATGGCGATACGCTCAATTCCTGAACGCATCAAATTAGTCAGGGGAAAATCAATTACCCTAGCGAATCCGCCGAAAGGTACCGCTGATTTAGGACGATAATGGGTCAAAACACCCAGCTCATCAACACGACCGCCAGCCAGAATCATTGCCAATGTGGAAGGCATCACCATATAAGACTCCCTGTCGCTCTACGTTTATTTGTTATATTGATTTGAAAATTCGGCATGCTTCATATGCACCCAAAAGTAGTTGACACTTTCCGCAAGAAC
>CBDTVG010000358.1:0-2781 GCA_965363745.1 uncultured Candidatus Electrothrix sp.
CCAGATTGTAGTTGAACTCAAAAAAACAATAAAAAAAGGCCGCAGCAAAAGCCACGGCCCTTTCAAAGGGTATACAACCCTTTCGTGATACGTTATAGCTTAACCAAGCAATGCTTCTTTGTACGGGTTGGCATACAGCAGAATAAAGGCGATAACCAGACCGTAAATGGCGATGGACTCAATGAGAGCCAAACCAAGAATCATGGTGGTGGTGATCGGTCCTTTTACTTCCGGGTTGCGGGCGATACCGAGACATGCGCCTTCAACGCCGTGGCCCATACCCATACCAGCTCCCAAACCTGTCAGTCCGATAGACAAAGCTGCTGACAAACAAACCAGTGCGAGATGCATATTATCCATTGTTCTATTCCTCCAAGTAGTAAGTATAAAAAAAAGTTGGCCTTCTTCTCCGTTGAACGGAAATTCTAAAAAATTGAACACCCAACCAGTGACGGCAGAGTGTGTATTGCTTTAGTGAGCATGTTCCATAGACCCGACACAGTAAATGACGGCCAGCAGAACAAACACCACAGCCTGGATAATGGAGACGAGCACACCCAGGCAAAGAATAGGCAACGGCGCAAAATAAGCACCGGCCAGCATAAAAAGGATAGTGAGCAAGATTTCTTTCGCTATGATGTTGCCGAACAGACGCATGGACAATGAAATGAGACGGGCGCAATTGGAGATGATCTCAATCACCATTATCAAAGGAGCCAAAGCAAGCATAGGTCCCATGAAATGTTTATAATATTTCAGTCCATTATATCGAAATCCTAGGATATGGTGGGTAATCCAGACCATGATCGTCATGGCTAAAGTGATATTCAGGTTGGAAGTGGGCGACATGAAGCCAGGCAGCAAACCGATCATGTTGGCGAGGATGATATAAAGGAAAAAGGTGGCCAGCATCGGGAAAAGCATTCTGGCCTGCTTTTGGCCCATGTGCTCGGCAAAAACATCCATGATCCCGCCGATCAGTGCTTCCCAAAAGTTCTGGCCAGTGCCGGGTACCAGCTCCAATTTCCCCAGAGTCAGCTTGGGCACGACAAACAGAAAGGCCATAATCAGCCAAGTATAGGTCATATAGGGTTCACATAACTTTTCCAGTAATGTTCCTCCGATCGACCCATGAGGAACCGGCAGACCTATCCAGTCGAGAATAACCGAAATAAATAAAATTGGATGTTCCATGACCTCAACTCCCTTTACATATTATCCTGAAATATCATACGTCCACGAGTGAGGACAACAATAATGATACTTAACATCACCGTGGACAGTCCAATAACTAAACCTATTATATTGATGCTGACGTTCACGCCTAAGATAGCTAACAATACGGCGAACACAGCGAGACGAGCGTAAAATTTTCTGACAAACCCTTGGGATTTGGCCTGTTGCGCAATCTGTTCAGGATCTCCAACCAAGGAAAAAGCATCCACAATCGGCAGAACATTCCGTTTCAGCAAAAAAAAACTGCAACTGGATAAAGCACCCCCGATGAGCACCGACTGCGCCAACTGCCAGCTGACAAGATACCAACCGCCCAAGGTAAGCAAGGCCACCACAAACAAATTAAATCGCTCAATCAGCACCAGCAGGACAAGTTCGTTCCCGTGCTGAGGAACCGCCTTATTCTTCAGATCCGTCATCGTCGGACATTCTTTTGTTCAAATCCCATAGATGCCTGAAACCTGCGGCTATCCCCAAGCCAAGAAAAATAAAACTGAACCAAGGAACGGTGCGACCGTCAAACACCTTGTTGTCCAGATACCAACCCACCCCTAAACCGATAACAATGGAGAGAGAGAAAGTCATGCCGCTCTGTCCGTATATCGCCAGATCCATCAGTATTCCCTTATTCTCTTTGGACATGACGATGTGCTCCCGATGCTGACCGTATCATTTCAAATGGTGTCACTGATAGCATGAGAAAACAACAAGTGCAATATTTTTTTAGGTATCGGCTAATTTTGCCAGAGATGCCTCGATGGCTTCAATCCCCTTTTGCAAATCCGCCTTGTCGTGTGCGGCGGAGATAAAGGCCGCCTCGAACTGGGAAGGAGCCAGCCAGATACCACTCGCCAGCATCTGACGGAAATGCTGACCGTAGCGTTCCGTGTCCGCTTGCATGGCCGATTCAAAATTAGTCACCGGATTGCTGGTAAAGAAACAGGTCATCATAGAGCCGATCCTGTTCATTACCGTGGGAACAGGCGCGGCCTTGGCGACAGCAGTCAATTTTTCCACAAACCAATCGCTCTTTTCCTCAAGCTCTTTATAAAACCCCGGTTTCCTGACAACCTTGAGCATGGCCAGTCCGGCGGCCATAGCCAAGGGATTGCCGGACAGGGTGCCCGCCTGATAGACCGGTCCGTCCGGGGCGATTTGATCCATAATTTCGGCCTTACCACCATAAGCACCTACCGGCAGACCGCCGCCGATAATTTTACCAAGGCAGGTCAGGTCAGGCATGATGCCGAAGCGTTCCTGCGCCCCGCCCAAAGCAAGTCGGAAGCCGGTGATCACCTCATCGAAAATTAAGACAATTCCAAGCTCGGCGGTCAGTTCTCGCAATTTTTTTAAGAAGGCCATTTCAGGAACCACAACGCCCATATTACCGGCCACCGGTTCAATAATCACACAGGCGATGTCCAGCTTTTCATCACGCAGGGTTTTTTCCAGCACCTCAATATTATTATAAGGGATGGATAAGGTATTCTTGACAATATCATCCGGCACGCCGGGGCTGCCCGGAATACCGAGGGTGATCACCCC
>CBDTVG010000359.1:0-2764 GCA_965363745.1 uncultured Candidatus Electrothrix sp.
CATGCAGAAGACCTTTTACGGGCTGCTGGCTAATGTGACAAAGTAGAATTAATGATCTGCTTAAAAATTTCCAAACTAGAGTAGATGATGACGTTGAAACCTATGCTTCTGAAAAAGGTGATGGTATGCAACGCGCTTTGATGCTCGCCATAATTCAAGCTTATGCAGAATACAGAAAGGGCCGAGAGGACGCAGGTAAGTCTTTTCTATTTTTTATTGATGAAGCTGAGTTACATCTCCACCCAACGGCACAACGTAAACTCAAAGAAGTGCTATTGACATTAAGCGAAGATTTAGACCAAATATTCATAAATACACATTCATCAGTTTTTGTAGCGGACGAGCATCCTTCTCAAAAAATTTATAAAGTAGAAAAAGAAAATAGTATTACAAGTTTTAAATATGTAGATACTATAGATAAGCCATATGTAGTATTTGAACTACTTGATGGTAGTCCTTCGGATTTGTTACTTCCACGTAATTTCTTAATTGTTGAAGGACCAAGTGAAGTAAAATTATTAACTAGAATTATACGCCGATTCTACTTAGATAAACCTTCTATCCAAATCATTTCGGCTGAAGGTGATACACATCAAGCCAAACGTTCTATTAATGCAATTCTTAAAACTTTTAAACCACTTGAAAATTCGATTTTTGAAGAAAAAATGATTGTATTATGTGATGCCCCAACTATTAAAGCTCAAGCTGGCTTTGACGATTTTATGAAAAAGTTTAAAAGGTTCAACGAACGAGGCCAAATTAAGGTTTTAGCACATGGTTCATTAGAAGAATGCTACCCAAATCACTCGGACTGGAATAGAACGGCAGATCAAGTCTCTGGTATGTCGGGGAGGCAGAAAATCCAACTTTCAAAACGAGTTGGGAAGGAGATAACAAAAGATCAATTTGAAATTGATATGCGGCCTATTTTTGAAGTTCTAGTTTTAACATGGGAATTAGCATTTTAGTAAAAGGGGACAGAACTATTTTTTCCTACGGGCCGCAGCCCGGTAGGTTGTGATGAGTCTGCAAATCCCAACATCACCGTTTCTTGTCGGGGTTCGTTCCTCACCCCGACCTACCGAACTGCTGATGAGACGGATGAGCAACGACTCCCGCCCGATAACAGACTATAAAGGGATACGCTCCTGATATTGTCAACATCAGCTATTACCAGAGAAGACAACCTGATAATCAATAGTTATATGAAAAAGGATACTTGATAATGAGTAAAAAAAAGGATGAAAGTGTCTCCCGTACCAGCGATTTTAAAGCTTATTGCCACTATTGTGGGGCTACAGTTGGTGAGATAAGTGGTCGGACAGAAGAAAACGTGAGTGTAATTTACGACTGTCCAAAATGCACAGTAAACTACTGTGATCAATGCAGCTATGAAGAAGATATAGATGGAAATTTGGTACAGATTTGTCTGCGATGCGAAAGCAAGATGGAAAAAGTAATGTAACCAGTCATTCAAGCGGCACTGATTAATCCTGTTCTCCGAGCAGAGCATGTGCCTGTTCCAGCATCCTGCTCAGTTGTTCAGCGGAAAATCCAGCCTGTTCCGCAATGCTGCTCAGATCATATTGCCGTGCCGTCGCTCCGTTGGTTCCCGGCACCCAAGGCATGTTCCGCCCTAACTGCCTGTAGCGACGGCGGGCGAACTCCAGCAGATCCCAGCCCCGTGCCAAATTGTAGAGATGGAGGATCATTCCGATATTCATGTATCCGGGTGTCTGTTGCCAGCAGGGAAGGGTACGCCATAAGGCATCAGGCTGGGGAAAGCCGGTTGCTGTCTCCATAAGCCGCTTCCATTGTTGATAGATGGCTTGGATCGTTTCACGATCGTCCAATAAGGATAAGGCCTGGATATGATCATCAAAATCATTGACACAGGCGGCTCCTACGCTGATTGTATGGATTTCAGTCCGTTGGAGACAGAAGAGGTCGTTAAACTGGATGGGGGTCAGAGGGGTGCAGGCTTTTTGTAGTTTTTCCGGGGGCTTTTGTAGCATCCCGCCTTTATCTGTTGGACTGATGATGAAGATGCCCATATTACGGGCCGCCGCAGCCTCAAGGGCCGGGGTGTTGCGCTGTTGGACAGTGTACCAATGCAGGTTCATATAATCAAAGCCGTTATCCTCTTGATGGTCGATTGCCTTAAGGATGACTTCCAGGTCGCCATGGCCTGAGAAACCGATCCAGTCCACCTTGCCCTGTTTTTGGAGTTTGCGGGCTGCAGCGAGACAGCCGCCGGGTCTGCATGACCGCCACAGGTCACGATGATTATTTATGCCGTGCAAAGCGAGCAAGTCTGTGCGTTGTTGTCCTAATCGCGCTAAAGAATTCAAGACATTGGCTGTGAACAGATCCGGGTCGTCTTCAGGTTTCACCTTGGTTTGCAGAATAAAAGAGTCCCGTTTATGCCGGGCCAGGATCGGGGCCAGCTGCCGTTCAGAGGTGCCATAGTTTCGTGCGGTTTCAAAATGCGTGATACCGAGGGAAAGGGCTTGCTTCACCAGACGGGCGAGTTGCTCTTGATTCTGATCAGGGATCTGCTTGCCGGGCATGTCCTGCGGCGAATACCTAGAACGCATCAAACCCAAGGAGAGGACGGGCATCGTTAGGCCGGTTTTGCCAAAAATTCTGTATTTCATTATGTGTCAGGAGTCTTCCTTCTCTTTCTTCTTGATCTCCTTTAAAATGGTGATCCCTATTTTAAATCCGGGCTGTTCTTCTCTTCTGACCATTTCGTAAAAATCAC
>CBDTVG010000360.1:0-2760 GCA_965363745.1 uncultured Candidatus Electrothrix sp.
TTGCGCATCAGAGGCTGGACAGCTTGCAACAATTCGGGATCATGCTCTAATGCGTTACGAAATATCCGAATTGCCTCAGCTCGGTTCCTGCGTGACAGCTCAAACTTAGCCCAAACCTGAAGCGGCAAAGCTTTCTCGTTGGCCCGCTTGTAACCGGCTTCAAGCAAGGCCCGTGCTTTGTTCAGGTCAGATGCCGCAAACAGCAAACCGCTGTCCTGAAAAAAGACACTTTCCATAGGTTGCTTAACCGCCGCCTCTCGATACAAGCGCAACGCCTCTTTCTTCTGCCCCTGATATTTCTTGATATTGGCCAGCGCATACGGATACATCCCGGCAAAAGGGCTGTTCCTCCTTGCTTGCTCAAGCAGTGCTACCATTTTTTTCAATTTCTCTTCAGAAGGCTGTTTGGAAGCCGAAACAATTTCCGCTGACTGATAATACCTCTCTGCAACAACAGGCCCGCCGTGGATGAAAACAACAGCGCATAAAAAAGATACCATAACCAGCCAAACGAGAATCCTTCCGCCCGCATTCAGCCTGACCGGAACAAGCAAACTGGAATGTTTTCGGTAATGCCGCCGGGTATGACCAGCTGAAACCAGCAGTCCGCAGAAAAATGCAAAATAGAGACCGTTCGCACCATTATGGAGATTAAAATCAGTGAGGCTGTACATCAAGATACCGGCAAGACCGCTGAATGCCCCGATTGCCAGTAAAAATGAGAAGCTGTCCTGTCTCCTAGAAATCTGCTTGTACCCTGTTTTCAGGACAACAGTGACAAACCAAAACATCAAGATGCATCCAATGACACCGCCGTCTGTCAGTAGCTCAAGAAAATCATTATGGGCGTGATCATAGAGAAAGCCGTCAACAAAGGTTTTATAGCTTGGAAAAACATCGGCAAAGGTGCCAAAGCCGGTGCCGGTAACCGGAAAATCAGCAATGATCTTGAGCATATCTCGCCAGATCAGGAGCCGACCATCCCTGATCTCCCCGTGTTCAAGGTCAAAGATAAAATCAAACCGTTCAATAATCGGGTCCCAGTTGAACCAGCCCACGATGAGGATGAGGCAGGTAAACAGAACAAGCGGTGTCAGTTTTTCTATCCTCTTTTGTTTCCGGGATAAAAGGAGAAAAAAGAGAAGCAGAGTGAAGGAAATACTGAGGATGCCGCCCCGTGACTGGGTCAAAAAAACCGAAGCAAGAAGAATAATGGTACCAAAACCGAGTAAGAGATGGGCATTGGCTCCGTGCATGGACAGCAGGGAAATAAATTTTTTTCGTAATGATTTTTCTTCCACGGGAGGGCGGTACAAGAGAAACTGCGCCAGCACCAGAGGGCAGAGCATCACCATGAAACCGGCATATTCATTCCTATATACCCAAGGACCAAATGCCGTTTTTCCGTCTGCAAGTTTGCGGAACCAAAAAAGCGTATCTGGAGCTGTAATTCTTTGCAAAAGGGATAAAAAGACGATCAGTAGAGTGAGACCGGCCAGAGCATGAACCGTTCTTCTTAATCGCCTGCCGTGACTGAGCAATTGCACGGTCAGCAGATAAAAAAGTGCATAAGAGCTCAAACGCAGACACTCAAATAACGTTGCTTGGCGATGTATCGTCAGGGGAATCCAGTCAGCAAAGCCGTCTGTTCTCGGCAATTCTAAAATAGGCTGATAGACGGCGAATATGTTTGGAGAGAGAAAACGAACAAAGGGTATCGGCAGGGGAAGACACTGGAAATACATCCAGCAGAGCAACAGAAGTAAGGGTATAAGCCCCGGTGTTGTCTGAAAGATCTTTTTTTGAATAAAAAGAGGAAAAAAGTAAAGCGTTCCGGTCACCGCAACAAGCAGTTCCACAGTGACCATTGACCATATTTCAGCAGTACCGAAAGCGAGCGGAGCAAAAAAAAGAGTGAATAAAAAAAGAAAAAAAGAAGGAGAAAGCCCATAGGCCGCATCCTGATCCTTTTGATTATTTTTTACCATTCCGTTCCGTGTAATATCCTCCTTTCTTGCTGGAATAATATGAATAATACCCGTAATATCCCTGCCCGGCATTGTTCTTTTTCAACCTGTTCAAGACAAATCCCAAAATATGCGCATGCCCTTCCCGCAATTTTTTTATGCCGCTGTCCAGCATATCGTAGGTGGTCTTTCCCGCTTTGATCACAATAACAGTTCCATCCACCAGCGGGCCTAACATAAGGCTGTCCGTGACTTGCTGAACCGGCGGCGAATCAAGGAGGACGAAATCAAATTGTCCTTTGGTTTTATTCACCAGCAACTCCATTCTTTTAGAACTTAGCAATTCCGCAGGATTGGGAGGAACAGGCCCGGAGGGAATCAAAGAAATTTGCGTGTCCTCAATCTGTCGTATCAGTGTGGGTTGCTGTTCATCCGTGTTACCGGAGAGGTAATTACTCAGGCCGTAGGTATTATCAATACCAAATATGGAATGCTGACGGGGACGACGCATATCACAGTCAACAATAAGCACTGTTTTATCATTTTGAGACAGAACATGGGCCAGATTTTTGGTGGTCGTGGTTTTTCCCTCCTGCTGCATCATACTGGTGATCAAGAGCGTGTGCGGCGGGTGATCCGGGGTGGAAAGCAACAGGCCGGAGCGAATCAGTCGGTAACTTTCAGCCAAGGCGGAAAGAGGATTATCTTGAATAAAGGTCTCAATATTATGTTTTTTATCAGACATATCCTCCACGGAGCCAAGCACAGTCAGCTTGTATCTATCTTCGATATC